>CALBSY010000467.1 GCA_937967725.1 uncultured Alphaproteobacteria bacterium
TAGCGCGCAGCGGCGGCTCAGTACGGGTCGAGGCGGGGCGTGCGGCGCCTTGTGGCGCGCGCTCAGAGCCCATGAACGGCGCCGCGTCGAACAGTGCGCCCCGCACGGCGACATCGAGTCCGCCATCGGCGGCGCGCTGTGCTGTCACCCGCGCATCCGAACGCCCCTCGATCGCCAGCCGCGTCAGTTCCAATTCCTGAATGCTGTTGTCGCGCGCCAGCCGCGCGCGCCCTTGCGTGTTCAGCCCGCCGCCGCGCGCATCGATGTTAGTGAACGCGAGCCCGCCATCGTTCTGACGCTCGACATTGAATCGCGCCGAGGCCGCAACGCCCGCGCGCTTGGTCCAGAATTGGCGCGGCGCCTCGATCGCGGCGTTGGTGAGATTGAGATCGATGCGCGCATCGTCGACATCGAAACCGCGGCCCTGACCCGTCACCGTTACGCCGATGCGGCCCTGTGCATAGCGCGCCACCGGATAGCCGAGCCGCTCGAGGTCATCGGCATCGAAATCGCCTGAGATCTGGTACTCGGACGACGAGCCGCCGCGCCGGCCGATATGTTCGATCCAACGCACGTTCTGGATCGCGGACGCGCCTGCCTGGATTGGTCCCGACACTGTCACCGCGCGCTGATCGCCGCGCACGCTCAACTGTCCGCGCGACAAGGCGATGTTGCGTGTCGTCATGTTGCCGGCAAAATCGCGGATCTGACCGTCGACATTGAAGCGCCACTGCTCAAACGGCGCTTCACGCACCATTGGCCGCTGAATGCGCACATTCACACTGCCCCGGCCCGTCGCGCTCGCGGCGTCGACCGGCAGCCGCTCGCCCAGCCCGATCGGCTCCTGCATCAGCACTTCAAGAATATTGCGCGCTTGGCCTTCGACATGGGCGCTGACCGTCGCCATTTCGCCGCGCGGTTTGAATTGCGGGATGTCGACCCGGCCATTGGTGATGGCGAGGCCGTTGATGCTTGCTTCCGGCACCGTCATCTGGAAGCTGTTGCCGCGCAGCACGCCCGAACCGCGCGCGCCGGTCACCGGCGACATGGTGGAGACGAACTGCATCGCCCCGCCTGTGACGTTGAAGCGAACGTCCACCGCCTCGTTGCGGTAAACGCCAGCTGCGCGGTCGGAGGGACGAATGTCGAGCCGCGCCACAGTGTCGGTGATGCGTCCGCCTTGCAGCGTGCGGCTCAAGAACGAGCGAGCCGCTTCACCCAACCCCATCGGCCACACCGAGGTCACCACGCGCGCGTCAATCGGCCCGTCGACGCGCCCATCCAACTCGATGCCGGTGCGCATGCGCCGCTCGTCGCCTTGCCCCGCTTCGGCCCAATAGAGGCGGCCGGTGGCGCGCACTGTCGCCTGACCGTTTTGCGCTTCGAGCTGGCTAAAACGAATGGCTCGCTCCGAACTCACGATGGCGCCGACCATGCGCACATTGGAAAATGCAATCGGCTCCTCGAATGTGCCGGGCACGTCCAACCGCACCGAAGGCAGTGAGATGTCGAACGCCGCCGGCTCGTTCGGGGCTGCGCGCATGATCGCCGACACGTCGCGCACGCGAATCTCGCCGCCGACGCGCGTGCGATCGCCAGCGAGCGCAATCTCGTCGATGATCAGTTCGTCGCTGGCGATATCGTACCGGCCGTGTACGCGCCCGCCGTCGAGCGAAAAGCCTCCGCCTGCCATGTCCGCCGCGCCGCGGCCGACAATGGCTTCGCCCTCGAATTGCGTCACACCGCGTTGACGGTCCAAGCCGACTGATACGGTCATCGTCATTGGCGCATCGAGACCGGCAAACGGACCGAGCGCAGCCGGCGAGAACAGCGCGCGCGGCCGCGCCTCTTGCGCGCCGAACTCGATCAGCGCGGTTTGAAACGCGGTATCGGTGGTGATGCGCAGCGACGCCGGCGCGGTCAGGCCTTCAGCGCCTTCGAGTTGCGCTTCAGCGATCAGCACGAGGCTACGCCCTTGCCGCGCCAGTTCGAGGTTGGCGGCGTCCGCGGTCCAGCGTCCGCCGCCGCGGTCGTCGATAATCGTCAGTGCAGCACTGCGCACGCTGATGCCGCGCAGGCCTCCGCCAGGCCCGACAGGCCGGAACGCCGCCTCCATGCCATCGAGCACGCGCGCCACGCGTTGTTCCAAAGTTTCGCTCTGCGGCGGCGGCGGAAGAATGATGTCAGCTGGCGCGCCTTCTGGGCCAAACGCAATATGCATCGCGCCGTTGAGTTTGCGCGTCACCGTCAGCGCGCCGCCGGAGAACTCAGCGCGCACCACCGAGATGCGACCGATCAGCAGCGGCAGCACGCCCAGTTCGATACGTGCTTCGTCCGAGCGCGAGAGCACGCCGCCACGGCCGTCCTCAACCGTCACCCCGACGGCGAGAAGCTCCAGCGCGTTGCCTTCGCGGCTCCAGGCCAGCTGCACGCGCTCGATGCCGACCGGACGTCCCGATCGCGCCGCGCTCAGCTGTACTTCCACGTGATCGCGGATCGCGTTGAGTTCGATCGGGCCTTGGGACAGACGCCACCACGCGACGCCGATCCCGATCGCGAAGGCCGCGACCAGTCCGAGCAAGACCTCGACAGCAATCAGCGTCGAGCGGCGTATCATCCGCGCGTCTCCGACGCCCCTCGCCAGTATCTAGCGCGAAGGCAGGATATGACGCAAAGCAAAGCCCCAGCGCCGATGCAGCGCCGGTCACGCCCGGCCGAGCCGCCGGCCGGGAGACCCGACTTGGTTAAGACTCTCAAACCTGGCGACCCCACGCCCCCGTTCGATCTGCCGACGTCCGGGGGCGGGCGCGTCAGCCTTGCCAGCCTCAAGGGCAAGCGCGTCGTCCTGTATTTTTATCCTAAAGACGACACGCCCGGTTGTACCCGAGAAGCCCTAAACTTCACTGAAAAGACCAGGGCCTTTGCAGCCGCCAAGACCGTGGTTGTCGGCATCTCCCGCGACAGCGTGGACAGGCACGACAAGTTCGCGGCCAAGCACGGCCTGTCTGTGATCCTAGCTTCCGACGAGGACGGCAAAGTCTGCGAGGCCTTTGGCGTCTGGGCCGAGAAGACCCTCTATGGCCGCAAGTTCATGGGAATCGAGCGCTCCACCTTCCTGATCGGACCCACCGGCAAGCTGGAGCACGTCTGGCGCAAGGTGAAAGTGCCAGGACATGTGGAAGATGTATTGAAAGAGGTTAAGGCGAAGCACGCGAAATAGGCGCGATTTACTTTGAAGAAGCGCAAGTTTGGCCCGGTTCTCGCGTAATCGCCGTTAACGAGCCTGAAATTCCTGTAAACGGCGGCTTCACGCTGTTGCAATTCGGGAGGGTTTCAGGTTGGGTAGGACTTGGCGGGGCTAACGGAATTTTGTGTTGTTGGTTAGCGGGCGGTGGCGGACATGAGCCAGTTCGGATCGCGGGCGCGGGCGTTCTTTGATCGCACGTTTCCAGAGCGGCAGATTTATCATCGGAGCGGGGGGACCGTCCGATATGTTTCACTCTCCCCTGGCAAGCAGGCGCTGCTGGCGCTGAGCGCTGTAGGTCTCGCCGGTTGGTGCGTTTACGCAACCGCGAACACGCTGCTCGAAGGCCCCCAAGCGACCGCCTCCAACGCCGAAATCGAACGCGAGCGCGCCAAATACGACCGCTGGCTGAACGAATCCCGGGCTCAGGCCTCCGCGGCCCAGGCCCAACTTGAAGAGCGCACCCGCCAGTTCGACCGCGCCACCGCCGAATTTGAGTCCCGCCACGAAGTGCTCCGCTCGCTGCTGGAATATGCCGGCGGCTCGGGCCTGCAGCTAGCCGCGGCCCGCCCCATCGAGCGTGACGGCGCCCGCATCATCATGGCCGCCTCGATCGACGAGGCCGAGCCGCGTCAATCGCGCGCGATCACCTCCGAGCCGTATCAGGTCACCACCGTCGGCTATCGCGCCCGCGGCGAACGTCTGGCCGTCGACCAGGAACAGACCCTGGCTGAGCTTGAGGACACCGTGGTTGAGCGCAGCGAACAGGTTCGCGGCGTGCTGCGCCTCACCGGCATGCCGATGACCACCCTCACCGGGCCAGACGCCGACGCCGCCGCTGGCGGTCCGTTGGTGCCGCAAGATTTTGTCGCTTACCTGCGCGACAGCGGCTTGAACCCGGCCTTCGCCCAACGCGTGGCCCAGGTCGCCGCCCGCATTGGCGAATCCCGCCGTCTGGGCGATGTCGCCAACTCAACCCCGCTCGCCGCCCCTGTCGCCGTCGATTACCGGCAGACCTCGGGCTACGGCCAGCGCATCGATCCTTTCACCGGACGCCCCGCTTTCCACTCCGGTCTCGACATGGCCGCCTTCGAGCGCGCCCCTGTCGTGGCCACCTCCCCGGGCGTGGTGTCCTATGCCGGAACCCGTTCCGGCTACGGCTATACGGTCGAGATCGACCACGGCCACGGTTTCAAGACCCGGTACGCCCACTTGCGCGACATCCAAGTGCAGCGCGGCGACCGCGTGGCCATCGGTCAGCGCGTAGGCTCGATGGGATCGACGGGGCGGAGCACTGCAACCCACCTTCACTACGAAGTGTGGTTCCGCGGCAGGGCGGTGGACCCTCTGAACTTCACGAGGCCAGAACGGCATGTTCACGAACAAGGCTAACAGACCATCGGATTCGAACGTGCCTGCGCTTCCAGACCCCGTACAACAACGCAGAGCCCCCAGCCGCAGCGGCATCGCGTCGATCATCGCCAACGGTGTGAAGATCACGGGCACGATCGACGCAGACGGCGCCGAGCTGCAAGTTGACGGCGAGATCGAAGGCAACGTGCGCGGCGGCTCGCTGACAGTCGGCGACACCGGCATGGTCAAGGGCGACGTCGTCTCCGAAAGCGTGACGGTGCATGGCCGCGTCGAAGGCTCCGTGCGCGCGCGCAAGGTCATGCTGGCCCGCAACGCCCACGTGCTCGGCGACATCGTGCACCAATCGCTGTCCGTGGAGATGGGCGCGGTGTTCGAAGGCCAGTGCCGCTATCTGCAGGATCCGCTATCGCAGCAAGGCCCGGGGACGCCTGCCTCCCCCCAGATCGTGCCGCCGAATGAGCGGAGCGGCAATTCCGCGTTCGGCAATTCCGGATCGGGCTCTGTGTTCGGCGAACCTTCGAACGACGATCGCATGGTCTCCGGCGTGATCGTCACCGGCGCTTCGAACTAATTTTCCAGCCCTGAGCAACACGTCAAAGGCCAGGCGAACGCCGGGCCTTTTTCTTAGCTTCTTTTCTTTTTCGCCTTCTGCTTAGCGGCGTTGAGCGCCGCCGCCTCGCGCACGAGCGCCTTGAAAGCCTTCTCGTTGAGTTTGTCGCCCTCGCGCAAATCCAGCGCACGCCGCACATTGCCGTCGAGGCTGGAATTGAACAGCCGTGCAGGGTCCTTCAACGTCGCACCGCGCGCGAAGGTCAGCTTCACTTTGTCTTTGTAAATCTCGCCGGTGCAGATGAGGCCGTCGCGCTCCCAAACCGGCACGCCGGACGGATTGCTGGGCTTGCGCCACTTCACGTCCTCGACGACCCCGGGGTCGGCTTCCTTGATCAGTTTGCGCACGCACGCCAATGCATCTCCGCGCCAATCGCCGAGGGCTTTGACTTTTGCGTCGATCAGCGCTGCTGCGGATTGGTTTGCCATCGCACGCTCACATCTTCTCGCCGGGCAGCTTGCTGGCCTGCTTCACCCAGTTTGCAAACTGCGCCTCATCCAGCTCGCCTTCATGGATGTCGTAGTAGCGCACGTCCGGGTATTTAGATTTGCCTTCCGGCTGCGGCTTGAGCGCCGCGCCGCGGAAGAACGTCACCTTCACATACTTGGCGAACACGTGGAAACTGAGGAACCACACGCCCTCCTCCACGCCATAGAACGGCGAATTCCATTTCACTGCCTTCTTCACGCCCGGAACAGTGCGCGCGATGATCGCATCGAGCTTGCGGCCCACCGCGCGCTTCCAGCCCGGCATCGCCGCGATGTAGGCCTTCACCGGCGCCTCGCCATAGCCTTTCGCGATCTGGGGGTTGCCGCCGGAGAGCAGCTTGGGTTTACCTCCCTTTTTCGCGGCCTTTTTTTGCGTGGCTGCCATGCGGTCAGCTTCCTCAAGCATTCGATCACAACGCCACTTGGCGGCACACCACGGCACAAACAAGGACCGGCCGCTCAACCGGCGCCGATACGGGACAGCGCGCTGGGAATTCGCTCCCGTCCGGATGCGCTTACGGTACGCCCACCGAGCTCAACGGCCAGAACTCTTGAGCGCAGATCGACACGGCGTCACAACGTGCGTCCGATACCAGTTAAACCTCACCGCTTCGCGTGCAGTTCGATCCACGCCGCAAACGCGTTGGCGAACTTGCCGAACAATTTGCGCGTATCCTCGTTCACGAGCACGCCCTGCTCGTCGAACAGCTTGCCCGCACCGCCGATATACATTTCCGGCTGTTGCAGCATCGGCATATCGAGAAACACCGCCATCTGCCGCAAATGATGGTTGGCTCCGAAGCCGCCGATGGCGCCCTTCGAGGCGCTCATCACCGCTGCCGGCTTATTGGCGAGGGCGCTTTTCCCATAGGGCCGCGACGCCACATCGATGGCGTTCTTCAACACGCCGGGGACCGACCGATTGTATTCAGGCGTCGCGAACAAGATTGCATCGGCTGCATGCAGTTCGTCGCGAAACTCCGTCCACAATTCCGGCGGCTCATCGCCGTCGGCGTCTTCGTTGTAAGGCGGCAAATCGCCGATCTGCGCAAACTCAAACGCAAGCCGGTCCTGCGCGAGTTCGGCCACCGCCTTGGCGGCCTTCAAGTTCAAGCTTTCACGCCGCAGGCTTCCTACCAGCACGGCGACTTGAGGTTTGGCGGGCATGGACATCTCCTTCGCCCTGCCAACGCCCCTGCCGCGATAATGTTCACCCTGCGGCCGCGAAGGCTCAGGTACGTCGGTTAGCGCCAGGCTCCGAGGATCAGCCCGATCAACGTGAATTGCAGCGTATGATACCCGCCATTGATCAAAAACAGTGTGAAGCTCCTGCGCTCGAACAGATAATTGATGCCGAAGCTCGCCGTCACCCAGCACAAGCCCGCGGTAAGGCCGTAAAGCGCACCTGTGGCCGCATCGACTTCCCCGCCGAGAAACACCGCGAACGACGCCGACGCGATCAACGCCAGCACGAACGAGCCGCCGAAGATCAATGGCATGTTGCCGCTCTTCACCTGCTCATCGCTCAAACCCGCCGCCCGCTGATGCGGCTTGGCGAACAATGCGGCGTACCACACGCCGCCGAGCACAAACGAACTCAATGCCGCGGCGATCACCGCGAGCCAATTTACGTCCATGATGGCGTCTCCCCTCGCTTATGCGGCCTGTTTCGCTGCGGCCTCCAGCATCTGGAAATGCGCGCGCAGCTGCGCCACGGCGCGGTCGAAATAAGCAACGTCGCGGTGCGTGCGCGCCTGCATCACGCCCCCTTCCATCGCCGTCAGCACGAATTGCGCCAGCGCGCGTTTATCGGTTTAGCGCGGTAGACCTTTGACGGCGGCGTCGAGACACTTTTCGATCGCCCGCGTCCAGCCTTCGAAATTCTGCGCCAGCAACTCGCGCACTTGCGGATCGGGCTCGTGCAGCTCAAGCGCCAACGAGCCGATCGGACAGCCATAGCTGCAATCGCTCTCGGCGATCATGGTGCGATAACCGCCGAGCAGCGCGAAAATCTTCTCGATCGGATCGTCCACCTGCCCCCAGGCCGGCTCGAGCAGCATCGTCTCAATGCCGTCGCGATAGGCCTCAAGCACGCCGACGAGCACGTC
>CALBSY010000468.1 GCA_937967725.1 uncultured Alphaproteobacteria bacterium
CGCCCAGCTCCTGAATGCCCGGTACTTCGGGGACTTCGAGCATGTTCGGTCCGAACTCGGTATCTTGGTGAAATTGCTCGCATTCGTCTTTCAAGATTTCGATCACCCGGTCAGGTGCTGCGTCGAAATCGACGCCAGTATCGAATCCCATGCGCGTGAACATGTAGAGCAGGTCTTCAGTCGGCACGTTTCCGGCCGCGCCCGGCGCGAATGGACAGCCGCCAATGCCGCCGAGCGAACCGTCGAGCACGCGCACGCCCTGCTCCACAGCCGCCACCGCGTTGGCGAGCGCCGTGTTGCGCGTGTTATGGAAGTGCGCGCGCAACTGGACGCCGCTGGAGGCGTCCTTGATGGCGCGGAAACGTTCGCGCACGTCGCTGGGCGCCGCGACGCCGATCGTATCCGCAAGCGCCAGTTCGAAGATGTCCTGCGCAACGCAACGTTCCACCACGTCCACAACGCGCGCGACCGGCACTTCGCCATCAAACGGGCAGCCGAATGCGGTCGAGATCGTCGCGCTCAACCGTGCGCCGCCGGCCTTCGCCGTTGCCGCCACTTCTGGCCAGACGTGGAACGTCTCTTCCACCGTGCCGCCATTGTTGCGGATGGAGAATCCGTCCGAGGCGCAAAAAACATAGTTGATCTCTTTCGCGCCCGCCGCCAGTGCACGTTCGACGCCGCGCAGATTGAGCGCCAACGCGATAAAGGTAGCGTCATCGCGCTTCGGCAGACCGGCGAACACCGCATCGCCGTCGGCCATTTGCGGCACCTTCTTCGGGTTAACGAAGCTGCCCGCTTCGAGGCGCCGAAAACCCGCACGCAGAATGTGATCGATCAGCGCGAGCTTGTTCTCAGTCGAGACGATGTCCGGCTCGTTCTGCAGCCCGTCACGCGGGCTGACTTCGACCAGTTCAAGCTTCTCTTTCGCCACGTTTCACTCCAAACGCCGGCAGCGCCCAACCATAATGTATGGCCCCCGCGCGCAAGACAAACCCCGCCACGCCGCCGGCGACGCCCGCCCAAAGCGGCGCAACGCCCGCGAAAGTCAGCGCGACAAAGGCAGCCGCGGCTAGCAGCGCCGCGGAAATGGTGATCTCGCGTTTCAGCAACACGGACGGTTGGCCCGCCAACACATCGCGGATGACGCCGCCAAAGGTCGCCGTCAGCACCCCCATCGCGATGGCGACGAACGGGTCCACGCCGAACGACAGCGCCTTCGCCGCGCCAATCACCGCGTAGGCCGCGAGCCCCAGCGCATCGAGCCAGATCAGCGTCTTCAATCGCTCGATATGCGGGGCCGCGAACCAGACGATCAGCGCCGCGGCCAGGCCGATGCCGAGATAGGCGGCGTCGCCAATCCAGAACACCGGCGCGCCGATCAGCAGATCACGCAACGTGCCGCCGCCGATGCCGGTGACGACCGCGAAAAACCAGAACGTGATGATGTCATGCCGGTCCCGCGCCGCGGCCAGCGCCCCGGTCAGCGCAAAGACAGCTACGCCGGCGTAATCCAGGATCGGCGGCAAGGCCGGAAGCGTTTCGGTAGAAGGAATCACGCCCCTTCTTACACTACCGGCGAGGCTTGCGGCGCCGCGCCGGCCCCCGTAAGGCTCCCATCAACGCGAGCGTGGCGAAACTGGTAGACGCAGCGGACTTAAAATCCGTTCGCCCAAAAGGCGGTGCGGGTTCAACTCCCGCCGCTCGCACCACACCAAGGCGCCATGAGAAACCACCCCCTCGATTGCCCGATCTGGTCTGCGCTCACATCGCGCCAAGCGGCGTTCGGCTCCAACGGCGCTTTGGCGCGGCGCTTTCGCGAAGACATTGGCCCCTTTGCGGCGGCGGCGGATGACTCCGAGGCGGCCGCGGCTGAACTCGCCGCACTGGCGCACGCCGACGATGACATGTCGCTGCTCGAACGCGCCCCGCCCGCACCGCCGCCCGGGATCGAACTGAAACTCAACGCCGCCGGCGTGCAGATGGTGCTTAGCGCGCTGAAGCCCGGGCCGGAGATCGCATTCGATCATCTGGGCGATATGGATGCGCCCGACATGATCGCGCTGGCGACTCTGACACGCCCCGGTCCGTTCCGCGCCAGGACGCACACGCTCGGCCGCTTCATCGGCGTACGCAACCAGGGACAGCTCGTCGCTATGGCAGGCGAGCGGCTGCAGACGGAGGCGTTCATCGAAGTGAGCGGGATCTGCACGCATCCGGACCATCGCGGGCGCGGGCTGGCGGCAGCTCTCACCGTAGCGGTGACGGAGCGCATCCTGCGCGAAGGCAAGACGCCGTTCCTCCACGCCTACGCCAGCAACACCGGCGCCATCGCGCTCTACCGCAAGCTCGGCTTTGAACATCGCTGCGACGTCACTCACGCGATCTGGAGCCGCGCCTAAGCCTCCGCGACTTCTTCCGGTTCGATCCCGAGCGCGCGGATCAAGCTCTTCAGCTCTTCGCCCGCCTTTTCCAACGCGCCGGCATCCGCCGAGCGCGCGACTAGGTGCAGGCCGTAGCCTTCCGGCGTGAACCATGGATATGACCCGAAGCTCACCGCGCCGCCCGCCAAATCTTCCAGCGCCTGCAAGCCCTGCGCGATGTCGCCCTCGCGCACGCCTTTGCCGCGCACCGTCACTGTGCGAACCACAGCGCCGCCTTCGATGCGATGGCCCACATCCTCCAACATGCCGCGCATGATCGAAGGCACGCCGGCGAGCACGAAGACGTTGCCAAGCTGGAAGCCCGGGGCGCGCGAGACTGGGTTTGCAATCAGTGTCGCAGCGTCCGGAATCCGCGCCATGCGCAGCCGCGCTTCATTCAAATTGTCTGGCCCCTTGTAGTGCGCCTCCAATACCGCGCGCGCATCGTCGCGTACGCCGATGTGCACGCCGAACGCCGCCGCTACCGCGTCAGCGGTCTTATCGTCGTGGGTCGGACCGATGCCGCCGGTGGTGAACAGGTAATCGTAGCGAGCGCGCAGTGTATTAACCGCGGCGCTTATCTCTTCCGGAACGTCCGCCACGACGCGCGCTTCCGCCACCTGAACGCCCAGCGGCGCCAGGAATTTGGCGATGGTCTGGAGGTTTACGTCCTGGGTCCGGCCAGAAAGCAACTCGTCTCCAATCAGCAGAACGGCGGCTTTGACTTGGCGTTGCGTCATGGGCGCATGATAGCACGCGCGCAAAGAGGTGTCCGATGAGTGAGATTGATTACGTCACGGCCTTGACCGAGCGGCAGAAGGGCCATCTGCCCGATCACCTCGGCATCGAATGGGAGGAAGCGCGCCACAGCTTCATGCGCGGACGCATTGCGGCGCAACTCCACCACATGGCGCCGAACGGCTATCTGCACGCCGGGACTGTGGTCACGCTGGCCGACACCGCCTGCGGCTATGGCTGCGTGATTTCCAAACCGGAGGCGGCGATCGGCTTCACCACGATCGAACTCAAAACGAACTTCCTGGGCACGGCTAAACAGGGCGAAACCATCGTCTGCGACGCGCGACTGACGCATGGCGGGCGCACCACCCAAGTCTGGGACGCCGAGGTCAAAAACGAAACCAGCGGAAAAGCGATGGCGCTCTTCCGCTGTACCCAAATGCTGCTCTATCCGAAGTGAGGCAGGCGGCCCGCGGGCAGCCTACTTGATCTTCCCTTCGACGAACTCGACGTGCTTCTTGGCGACCGGATCGTACTTCCGCATCTTGAGCTTCTCGGTCTTAGTGCGCGGGTTTTTCTTGGTGACATAGAAATAGCCCGTGTCCGCCGTCGAATTGAGGCGAATTTTGATGACGGTCGGCTTGGCCATGGCGCGCGCTCGGAAAACTCAAGGGGCTGGAAAGAGCGCGGGAAAATACGGACCCCGGCCCTAAAGTCAACGTCTGCAACGAACCCGCCCCGGCGCAAAACCGGCTTCCACTCTTGCTGGCCCGTTTAGCCGAGCCGTTCCAGTG
>CALBSY010000469.1 GCA_937967725.1 uncultured Alphaproteobacteria bacterium
GCCGGACTGGGCGCGGCTGATCGCCGACGCGCGCGACGATGCACGCGTGTGCGTTATTGGCAGCAACGACGGCTTTCTCGGCGTGCAGCGCCTCTCGCGCTTCGCCGCCATGGGCCTTGGCGCGCCAATCGCCGATTATCAAGGATTGGTCAGCGCAGCAGATATGCGCCTTGACGACTCTGCATTGTGCCGCGCGCTAAAGGTCGGCCGCATTGACCTCGTCAACACGCCTGCGAGCCAGCTCTCGCGGCCTGCGGGCTCGGAAGGCTCGTGGATTGCTGAAATCACTGGCGGACGCGATCTATACGAAGCCGCACTCAAACAGCGCCGCAGCGAGTTCGTGCGCCAGACTAACAAGAAATCACGCAAACTCGCGCGTGAACACGGCCAGGTTGAGTTTCGCGCGCACGTGACTGAGCCGGCGCCGTTCGACACGCTGATCGGCTGGAAAAACGCGCAGCTGCAGCGCAGCGGGCAACCGCGCATCTGGGCGACGCCATGGGTGCGTGCAACGCTCGACGCCTGCTTCCAGGCGCGTGAGCGGCGCTTTGGCGGGGTGCTATTCACGTTGCATGCAGGCGAGCGGCTCGCCGCCGCCGCCTTTTGTCTGCGTAGTGAGCGCGTACTGCATCTGTGGCTTCTCGGCCACGACAGCGTGTTCGACTCGTTTTCGCCTGGGGTGCAATTGGCGCGCTGGGCCGTGGGCTGGGCCGCTGAGAATGACTTCGCCGAAGTCGATTTCGGCGCCGGCGACTACCAGTACAAGCGCCAGCTCTCTACCACGCAGCGCCCATTGGAACGCGGCGTCATCGCGGGCGCAACTTGGTCGGGCGCCATGCGCCGCGCGCAACACGCGGTGCGCGCCCAACTGGAGCGCCTGCCGCAGCCGCACCTCGCCGCCCTGCCGGGCAAGGCCTTGCGCCGCATCGATTTGATGCGCGCCCTTGCCTGAACGCTCGGTCAACCCCTTAAATTTGGCCCCGCGCCGGATGACCGCCCTGTAACCGTGTGGTAAAGCGCCACCCGAGGGATAGGTCGGCGGGACGCACGCCTCCCATTGCGCCCGCCATGGAGGGTGAGAATGCGCTTAGCTTTTAAGGCACTGATGGCGGTCGCCGCGGCGGCGACGGTGAGTTTCGCGGGGATCGAGACTGCCTCCGCGCAACCGCGGGCGAGCGAGAGCCAAACTCCGCAAGTGCCGCGTTGCACACGCAACCTCGGCACCGTCTCGATCCAGGACGGCGACACCCATCAGGGTTGGCGCGGCATGAATCTGCAGCCGCCGGCCGGATTGCTTCGCGTTGTCGTACAACAATCTGGCTGCTTCACCGTGGTGGAGCGCGGTCGCGGCCTCGACGCGGCTTTACGTGAGCGCGAACTGGCTGGCGAAGGCAATCTGCAGCGCGGCTCGAACGTGGGCGGTGGTCAGATTCGCGCCGCCGACTATGTGATGCTCGCCGACGTCATCGCCCAGGACAATAATTCCAGCGGCGGCGGCGTGGGCGCAGCGCTTGGCGGCGTCGTCGGCGGCCGCTTGGGCGGCGTGATCGGCGGCCTCGGCGTCCGCAACCAAACGGCGCAAACAACGCTGACGCTTGCCAACGTTCGCACGACCGAATCTTTCGCTACCGAAGGCAACGCGCAGAACCGCAACATCATGTGGGGCGGTGTCGGCTTCCTCGGTGGCGGCGGCGCCGGCCTGGGCGGCTACACCGACACCGAGATCGGCCGCGTCGTCACCGTCGCCTTCATCGACGCTTATACGCAGATGATCAGCCAGCTCGGCGTGCTCGACACAGGCGCGTCCGCCGCCGCCTCTGCGCCGCAGCAAAGCTACCGCACGACACGCGCAACCGCGCTGCGCTCCGGTCCGGGAACCGGCTCCACGCTGCGCAATCTGCCGTCGGGCGCGGTGGTTTATCCGCTCGGCGAGCGCGACGGCGTCTATTGGCGCGTGGAAGACGAGAACCAAAACCAGGGCTGGGTGACGAACGACCACCTGGAACCGGTGCGCTGAGACCCTAGGTCTAGCTAACCAAGCCTGGGGCCGCGCACCGGACGGTGCGCGGCCCTTCTGCTTTGCGCGGAACGCACGGATTCGCGCGACGTTGGCCCAAACAAGCGGAGATTCTCATGCTTCAAAATGGCCCTGCCTGGTTCCTCCTTGCTGACGGGCGCCGCGCCCGCGTTCTGATCGAA
>CALBSY010000470.1 GCA_937967725.1 uncultured Alphaproteobacteria bacterium
CACACCGGCGGTTGGGGGCACGTGAACTTCGACGACTTCCGGTTCCACGAGAAGCGACCCCGGTTCCAGCAGGAGGCACTCAAACGGCGATCGCTGGCCGCAGCGCATGAGGTCGAGCGGCACGAGATCGTAGGAGCCGGGGCGCACGCCCATCTGCTCAAGCGAGCGGCGCGGCGCCGGCGGCGGCGCCTCCCCGCGCGCTTCGCGACCTGTAGTAATCTCGCGCGATTGCTGCGTCGCCTTCGGACCTGGGCCCTCTTTCAGTGCTGTCTCGATGTCGGCCTTGACGATGCGTCCGTTCGGACCGGAGCCTTTGAGGCCGGCGAGATCAATGCCTTCTTGTTCGGCCATGCGGCGCGCAAGCGGGGAAGCGAAGATGCGCTCGCCTTTTGCTGCCCCGTTTGCGGGGGAGCTGTCAGACCGTGCAGCGGGCTGACTGAGGGGAGGTGCTCCCTCCTCCGGCTCCCGCTTCGCGCTCGCCACCTCCCCCGCAGGCGGGGGAGGAGTCGGGCTCTTGGCAGACGCGCCTTCGCCTTTGAGCCGCGCGATCGGCGTGTTGACCTTTACGCCTTCCGTGCCTTCGGCGACGAGAATTTCTTCGATCACGCCCTCATCGACGGCTTCGACTTCCATCGTCGCCTTGTCGGTTTCGATCTCGGCGATGACCTGGCCTGGCTCGATCGTGTCGCCGGCCTTGACGTGCCACTTGGCGAGATTGCCCTCCTCCATCGTGGGCGAGAGCGCGGGCATGGTGATGTCAGTCATCGGGCTGCTCTTTGTTCGATCGAAACGGGAATGGCGTCAGGCGTCCAACGGTGCAGGAAAGTCAGGTAGCCGAGCGAAATGTAGACGAACGCAAGGCCCGCCCAGAGAAGGATAAGCACGAGCTGATCGACGCTGTACATGTTGCCGGTGATGGCGCCGGCCCATTCGGGCGTCGCGTTGGCCAGCACCGCGCGCCCGGCCGCGCTGAGTTCTCCGGCGGCTTCGATTTCGTGCAAACGTTCGATGAGGCCCGCCTGCGTTGTCTGCGCGCCCATCAACACCACCACGAGCATGACGAGCACCAGCGACACAAAGGCGAAACTGCCAAGCTTGGCCGAGAAGTTCGAGGTGCCGATGAAGTAATTCAGCGCCACGACATAGGCCGACACGATGGAGAAGATGAGCGAGACGCCCACCAGCAGGATGTTGGTGAACTGAACCAATTGCTCGACCACTTCGCCTTCGGTCATGGCGTGGGCTCCGTTAGCGTCAGCGGGGTCCAGCGCGACACGCGGCGCGCGATGCGTTCGGCGGGCGTTTCGCCGTCAAGGCTGGCGAGCGTGGCGGGCTCGTCTCTCAACTCCGCGATCTGTGCGCCCACGACATTGAGCACGCTTATAGGCCCGCGCTGCGAGTCCATGCTCGTGGCGACATACGTCCCGCACACGGGGCAGATGAGGAAGTCCGCGGTTTTGTGGCCAAAGCGATAGCGGATCAGCGTGCGCGCGCTTTCGATTGCGAGCTTACCGTTTGGATCGGAGGCGCTCTTGACGCCGCGCGACGAACAGAAACCGCAGCCGTCCTGACGCAAACGAACGGGCGTGTCCGTCTCATACGTGGCGCTGACCGCGCCGCAATGGCAGGTGCCGCGATAGATCACCGGTACGTCACGGCCTTCACCGCGTCGACGATCTTGTCGACGCTCGGCAGCGCCAGAGCTTCGAGATTGGCGGCGTAGGCGAGCGGGGCGTCGACCTGATGCACGCGCGTGGGCGGGGCGTCGAGATAATCGAACGCGTCGCTCATGACGCGGGCGGCGATTTCCGCGCCGAAGGAGGATTGGCCCCAGCCGTCTTCCCCCGTGACGATGCGGGTGGGCTTGCG
>CALBSY010000471.1 GCA_937967725.1 uncultured Alphaproteobacteria bacterium
TGATGTCGCCGACGATTTGAAAATTGAACTCAGGGGTACGGTCGTTCTCTGGCCGGCGGCCCTGGCCCGTTAGGAATCGGCTGGCGCGAACAAACGTCGAGGCGTCGTCGTTTTCGCGGTCGATATAGGCCGGTCCGCGCGTCACGCGCTCAATGATCGAGAGGAAGGCGCGGCCAACATCACCGAGGTTGCCGTCATCCCGTGTCGGGCGGCGGACGTTCGTTTGCCGCGCCGGAACGTCGCGACCCGCTTGCGTTGCGCGCGGCGGTGGCGGTGGCGCGGGCGGGGGCGGCGCTGCTTGCACGATTTCGGCAGCGGGTGCCCGAAAACCCCCGCCTTGCCGTGACGAGGCTGGCTGAGGACGTGGCGGCGTTTGTCCCGTGTCCGGCGCTCGCTCTTGCGCGCGCTGGCGATCGGCGGAAGGCGCTTGAAACGGCATCAGGGTTTCACCGCGTAGTTGCCTTCGCTGTCGTAATATTCCGCGCCGGGAGGGAGCGCGTCATATTCGGCTTGGCTGTTGATGGTCGGTATCTCGTCCTCGCCAGTGTAGGACTGAGAATAGTCGACATTGTCGCCAGCGCCGGCCATGTCCGCCCAACGCGAAGGCGTACCGTCCGCGCCCGGCTCGAACATTTCGGGGAAGTATTCACGCGTCGCGCCCTGGCCCATGGCGATAAGGCCGCGAATGACGCGCTCGCGCGCCTGCGCCTTCTGCTCGATAACCGCCGCCGTATCGCCTGGCGCCGGGAACAGTTCGAGGCGCGCGCTCAGCCACTCGCCCTGACTGATGGCCGCGCCCGACTCCCGGCGGTTGCGGACGTTGATAAACTCGCGCATGGCCTGCCGCGCGCGGCGCGTGGTTTCCGAGCCCATGCCGGCGGTGCCGATCGTCCAGACCTCGTTCCAGTCGATATTTTCGAGGCCGCGAATTGTATTATCCGCTGCTGCCGCCCGGTTGGCGTAGCTCGCCGACGTTGATGCAAACTCGGTGTAAGGCCGGCGGCGGTTCGCAGTTGCGGCCGCTCGCGCCGCCGCGTTCGCTTCCGTCGCGCGATTATGGCGTTCTGTTTCCGACAGTCGCGCCTGCGCAAGGTTCCAATTCCGCTCGCGCGCCACGTCGGCGACATACTCGCGAATAGTCATCGCCTCGCGCAGGCGGCGGCGGACAAAGCCCTCGGAATATTGCTCAGGGACGTTCGCCTGTGCTTCCGCCGGCAGGCTCGCGCGCCATTGCGTATAAGCCGCCTGCTGTTGCGCTGGGTCCATTTCCGCGATGCCGAGCAAGGCGCGCGCCTGCTGTTCGACCTGGCGGTTGAGTTCGGCGACTTGCTGCTCATTGGCCGTGCGCAGCTGTTCGCGGATGGCGAGGACATCGTTCGGACGGCCATGCGCCGCCGCCGTCTCGATCGCACCCTGATAATCCTCGTTCGCGATTTGCGGCGCGACCTCGCGTTCATAGGTGCGTTGTGCGTTCTCGACGCCGCGTTGCCGATAGCGGTCTGACAATTCCGGGTCGGTCTGCATGACGGCGTCAGCTGCCGCGTCGTCCTTGCCAAGCCGTGAGTATTCCTCTGCCGAGCGGCGCGTGCGACGCACCGCGCCAGCGTCACGCCCTTCCTCGAACGCCTGGGGTGAGATAAGCACCGGTCTGTAAGTCATCTCAGCCCCCGTAATACTTGGATGAACTGCCGGTTTTGGTCGGCGGTGATTTTGGCGATGGCTCTGGTTGCGGTCGGTTCTGCCACGCGTCCCACGCCTGGCCGGCATAGTAGAGCGCGGAGTTGACGCCGTTCGCCATGGCGTCGTTTGCTGAGCGTGCGCCGTCAGCGCGCGCTTGCGCGGCGCGCTCGCCCGCGGCGCCGACTTGCGCCGCCGTTTCTAGCGAACTGTCGCCAACGCCGACCGACGCATTGTAACCGCGCGTCGACACGCCCGTAATGGACGGATACCATCCCTCAAGGAAGCCGGACCGAAACCGCTCGTCCTCGGCGTCCTGCGCGATGTCGTAAAGGCCCGACGCGGTCTTGCCTGACACAAGCGAACCGCGCGCGCCGGAAAACGACATGAACCGTTCGTTCGCGTCCTCGCGGGCTTTCTCCGAACTCTCGCGCGCAAACTTCGCCCACGGGCTATTTTCGTACGCAGACATTGCCGCGTCATAGTCTGCCTGACTTGTGTCGCCGACTGGCTGTTGATTGAGTTCGGCTCCCCCGACGACAGGCAATTGCCGGTTCTCGAACCGGCCATGGTTCATATAATGCCACTGCGCATATTCGGCCGCGTTGGCGAACCCGTGTTTGCCCTTCTGATTGATGCGCGCCCATTCCGCGCGCAGGTCCGCGTTGGGAGCCGCGTTGAAATAGCCGAGCCAGTCAGGCTCGCCTGGGATCATGCCGCCGTATTGCTGCGCGGCGTTCGGTGCGCTCGGCGCGGGTAAGCCGAGCAGCGCATTGATGTAGCGGTCCGCCGTATAGCCGCTTTGAATGTACGGCTGCATCCGCGCCTCAAACCGGCGCTGCGTCTCGTCAAGAATGCGCGCGCTTTCGAGCGAGGCGTTTGCCTGAATGCCGGCCGCGTCATTCGCACCGCTCGCCGCCTGCTTGCCGCCGAGATAGGCGCCGCCGGCCGTGATTGCCGCGGCGGCGATGAAACCCCAAGACATAGCCTATCCCTCCGCGGCTAAGAGCCAGTCGCGCGCCTCAAGCGCGCCGCTTGCTTCCAATTCTTCGAAGTCCTGCGCGATGAACGCGCGCTCAATCCGTTCGAGGTCGGTTTCGTGCGTCGGATGGAAAACCGTCCAAACGGTTTCCTCGACCGCGAACGCCGCCCGCTTGGTCCCAGGCGGCGACACGAACGTTGCCGGCGCGACGATGCGGCGGACCTCGCCGCTTTCGTCGAGCACATCGACGACGCCTTTGCTGACAATACAAATGTGCGCCGTCTTGTGGATCTTGCCGACGACAACCACGCCCGCCGGAATGGTCATCTCGCGCGCGTACGCGCCATCCGCGAAGTAATGGCGCGTCATCGCGCCTATATCGAGTTGGCGCTCCGCCGGTAGCGCTTCCATGGAAGCCTGCAGCGCGAGGACCTTGCCGCGCCCCTCGTCCTTGGCAACCTCAGGCACGCAAGCGCCCCATCGCCAGGCCGTTCAGCAACATCCCGTCGATAGCGACCGGCAACGGTTCGACGTAGCGCGCCGCTAGGCGCGAGAACCCGTGTTGCGCGGTGATGTAGTCTGGCCGCTCAAGTTCGACGCCATAGTCAGACGCCAGTTCGACGGCGAGCATGTATCGCCAAGAGCGGTCAAATTCGGCCGGATACGGGAACGCGCCGGCTAGCGTCAGGTCGCTAATGCGAATCCACGCGCCAAGGTCAGCGCGGTACATCCATGACCGGCGTAAGTTTTGCGTCGAAAGGACTGTCGTCGAGCGAGAGCCGCCGGTTGGCTCGCCAGCGTTCGTGAGCGTAGCGTCGAACAGAACGCCGTCACTGTCGATCGTCAGGTTTTTCGTGTTGAAGGTCGCGTCAGCGTCAATCACCCCGAAGCGCGCACCATCGCGCGGGCATTCCGGTAGCGTAATTGTGAAGGCCGCGACACTCGTTTTAGCGTGCAGCCGATAGCCCGGCTGATCGCGCGTGACGGTCACGGCGCCGTCCTCGTATTCGTCGAGCCACGGATGCGCCGCGCCGTAGCCTGACAAGTGGTCGACGAGTTCTTGCAAGGCGCTCAGCCCATCCGCCGCGTCCTGAGCTTTTGGCGTCCGTCCGGCGCCCAGGACGCGGCACTTCACCAGCGCGCGCGTGACAATGTCCAAACACGTGCTCATGCGCGCGCTCTCCCCCGCTTACTTCTTGCCGGACTTACCTTTGCCCTTGCCGTCGTCGCCATCGGCGACGGGCTGGGGCTGGGCCGCTGGACGCGGCGACGCCGCGATAATCGCCTGAACGCGCTCGACGATGTCTTTCGGCGCATCAGGCAAGGCCGCGATGTCCGTCGCGAACCGTTCGAGTTCGTCGACATAGATGTGCATGCGGCCCAAAAACTCGGCTTGTGAGCCGAGGCGGGTCGAGAGTTCGAGGTTGTCGCCGACGACGCGCGCGTTCTCGGTTGTCACTTCGGCGACACGTTGCGCCATGCGAGCGAGTTCGCCCGCGGTTGCCGTTGGCGCTGGCCCTGTCGGCGGGGAGATCATTTCCCAGCCCTCGTCCGCCGGGACGGCGTCGGGAGACGCGAACATGCGTTCCTCGTACCCGGCGTCGCCCGGCGCGCCGCCGCGCTTCATAAAGCGCGGCCAAAGTTTGTTGCTCATGTTTGAGGCTTTCTCTGTGAAACTGATGCGCGGCGTTCTCTGACTTTGCCGTCTCAATGGCCCCTTGCGGGCGCGCCGCTACGGCGGGCAGTCAGAGCGTGTGTGACCTGCGCGAGGCCGCGCACCCGAACAGGCGGAGTCCAGCGGCGCCCTAGTGCGCTGCCCTTAGGCCGCGCCCTTCCACTTGCCTGTTTCGACGAGGGTTGTGCGGACCTCGTTGAACTTGTCCGCCATCGCCGCGATAAAGTCGGCGGTGTCGAGGTTCTGGATGCGCATGAGCACGAAGCCCTGCCCTTCCGAGAACTGCGTCACGCTCGCCGCCTCGATCGAGACGGTATCGCTTGCGCCGAACACGTTGTCGGCGGTGATGGCTGAGCCAGCGACGATCGCGCCGAGCGGCGTGCAGTTCGCCGAGGTCAGCGCGATCGCGCCGCCGGTCAGGTTTGTCGTCCCGATTTCGGCGTTGAGCGTCGCCGCCTTCGCCGCCGTCGTGACCGGTTTGCTCACGGCAAAGTCCATGTCGAGGATTTTGCCGCGGTGGCCTGGCGTCCAAGTCGTGAGC
>CALBSY010000472.1 GCA_937967725.1 uncultured Alphaproteobacteria bacterium
GGTCTTGGCGTCCAGGTTGACGACGATATCGCCCGTTTTGATAACGGAATGAGCGTGACCCTTGGAGCGGCGGACGATCGCATTGATGCGCGCGATCAGTTCGTCCTTGTTGAAGGGTTTGGTCATGTAATCGTCGGCGCCGTAGCCGAGGCCGCGAACTTTGGTGTCGATATCGGCGGTGCCGGAGAGGATCAGGATGGGGGTGTTGACCCGCGCTACACGGAGCTGCTTCAGCACGTCGTAGCCGTGCATGTCCGGCAGCGATAGGTCGAGTACGATGATGTCGTAATCGTAGAGCTTGCCGAGATCGATCCCTTCCTCGCCCAGATCGGTCGAGTAGATATTGAACCCTTCGGACTTGAGCATCAGCTCGATGCCCTGCGCCGTCGCGCTATCGTCCTCGATCAACAAGACTCGCATTGAATGCTCCCCGTCGGCGCAACGGCCGGGCACAGTTAACTCACAGAATCGATGGCACTGGTTTAATCTTCGTTACCACGTCAACGATTCTTACCGAGCTGGTGTGCTTACCTCAGTGCTGCCGAGCCATCAGCTTCCCGTTAACCACCTTAGAATCTGATTTGGATTCGCGTGTCTATATGCATGTGTGCATGAAGGTGTGCGCCACAAACGGCTGATTTTGAATCGCTTCACGAACGACGCTTGGAAAGATTCAGGTTTCGCTAACCATACGCGCCGAAGAAAGTGTGAGGAATTTTCCCGCCGCGATGGCTTCCCTTCTTTCCACGCTCGCACGCGATATCGAAGCGCTCGACCCGCGCCGGTTCGAAGGCCGCGTGACAGGTTTGTCAGGCGCGCTAGTCGAAGCGACCGGCCCGATGGAAGCGCTGGCGCTGGGTGCGCGCGCCACTATCCTCGGCGTGCGCCCCTCGCGCGGCGAGATCGTCGGGTTCCGCGGCGACCGCGCGTTGCTCGCGCCCTACGATCCGATCGAAGCGATCCGCCCAGGCATGCGCGTCGCACTCGAAGGCGGCGCACCGACGGTAAGGCCCTCGCACGCTTGGCTTGGGCGCGTGATCGATTGCTTCGGCCAGCCGGTGGACGGGCAGGGCCCGCTTGCGGCTGGGATGCGTCCGCATCTCGTACGCGCCGCGCCGGTTTCGGCGCACGAACGCGCGCGCGTGGGCGGGCGGCTCGATGTCGGCGTGCGCGCGCTCAACATCTTCTCGGCCATCTGCCGCGGCCAGCGCATGGGCGTGTTCTCCGGCTCAGGCGTCGGCAAGTCAGTGCTGATGTCAATGCTGGCGCGTGGCGCCGCGGCGGACGTGATCGTCATCGGCCTGGTCGGCGAGCGCGGGCGCGAGCTGAAGGAATTCATCGAGGACACGCTTGGCGAGGAGGGACGCCGCCGCTCGGTGGTTGTCGTCGCCACGTCGGACGAAAGCGCCGCGCGCCGGCGCCTGGCGCCGCACATGGCCTGCGCCGTGGCCGAACACTTCCGCGACGAAGGCCTCGACGTTTTGCTGCTGATCGACTCGGTCACACGCTTCGCCATGGCGCAGCGGGAGATCGGTCTTTCAGTCGGCGAGCCGCCGCCGACGAAGGGCTACAAGCCGTCCGTGTTCGCCGAACTGCCGAAGTTGCTTGAGCGCGCCGGACCCGGCCGCGAAGGCGAGCACGGCTCAATCACGGCGCTGTTCACCGTTCTGGTCGACGGCGACGATCACAACGAACCGATCGCCGACGCGGTGCGCGGCATCCTTGACGGACATATCGTCATGGAGCGCGCCATCGCCGAACGCGGCCGCTATCCGGCGATCAATGTGCTGAAATCGATCTCGCGTCTCATGCCAATGTGTCACGCCGCAGACGAGAACGCGCTGGTCGCGCGCGCCAAAGAGGCGCTGGCGCTGTATGGCGAAATGGAAGAGCTGATCCGCATCGGCGCGTACAAGCCCGGCGCCGATGTCCAAGTCGACGAAGCCGTGCGTGTGCGTCCTGCGCTTGAAGCACTGCTGAGCCAAGGTCGCGAGGAGCGTACGAGCATAAAGGACGGCTTCGCGATGCTGGCTGAGGCGCTGGCATGAAATCGCTCCGCACGCTCCTCAAACTCGCACGTGCAGACTTGGAGACCTTGCGCCGCGCCATGGCCGACCAAATCCAACGCCAAACCACGCTCGAACAGCGCATCCTGGGTCACGAACAGACCGTGCGCACAGAGCAGGATCTTGCGCGCCGCGACTACGACTCCGCGCGCGCTTATGGCGGCTACGCCGTCGCGGCCGTCGCCGCGCGCCGCGCGCTAGATTCTGAACGCGACGTGATCGCCGCCGAAATTGAGCGCCTGCGCGGCCTCATCGCCGAAGCGCACGTCGAGACGCGCAAGTTCGAGCGGCTGATCGAGTTGCAGGAAGCGCGCGAGAATGCCGCGCGCGAGAAGCGCGAGGATGCTGACGCTGATGAGATGGCTACGATCAGGGCAGGGCGCGCTCGCTCGCTCTGACGCTTAGCCCGCGTTCAGCGCTTCGACGATCCGGATCACGTCTTCGTACGCTTGGCTCTGCGGGTGGCGGATCGGCAACGGAATCTGCGAGCGGATTGAATCCGGTACGCGCGGATCGCGTGTCACCGCGCCTGCGAAACGCGGCTTGAAGCCGAGGTATTCGTTGCAAGCCAGCGCGAACTGATCGAAAACTTTGCGCCCTTTGACGCGGTTCTCGGCCATGTTGACGATCACCCACGGCGTGATCTGCGCGCCTTGCAGGCGCAGCAGTTTCACCATGGCGTAGGCGTCGGTGAGCGCGGTGGGCTCTTCGGTGGTGACAAGGATGAGGCGATCGGCGGCGCGCGCGAAGCGCAGCACGGTGGGATCGATGCCAGCCGCAAGGTCGAGGATCACGCGGTCATAGTGTGGCGTCAGCCGGGTCAGCCCGGTGCAGATGCGCGAAACTTCTTCGAGCTTCACTGCGCCGAGCGCGCCGGAGCCCGAATGCCCGGCAATCAGGTCGAAGCCGCCGTTGCGGCCGGGCCCGCCGAGCACCGGCGTCACCGCCGCGTCCAGCTCAAGGAAGCCGCGCACGACCGAGTGCACGTCCGCCGTGGGCCGCACGCCCAGTTGCACGTCCACGTTCGCCAGCCCGAGATCGCAATCGACCAGCAGCGCGCGCTGTCCGGCGCGGCCGAAGGCGATCGAGAGCATGGTCGACATCCAGGTCTTGCCGACCCCGCCCTTGCCGGAGGCGATGGCGAACACCGGCGCCGCGCGGGTGCGCGGCATCGGCGGCTCGGGCAGGGCTTGGGCGCCTGACATGAAACCAGGATTAGCGCAGGGAGTCGTTGCGGACTTGTTAGCGCCGCTGGCGGTTTTGGTTAAGCGGGCGTAAATTACGCACTTATCATGCGCGTCTTTGTGGCCCTCCTTGTTGGCTGTGCTCCGCTCGCGGCGAGGGCGACGTCGCTCCCATGTGTGTCGGTCGAAAGCCACGAGCTCGGACTCGCTGCCATGGCGCCGTATATGACGCCACCTTACGTGGACGCAGACTCCACGAGCGTTGGCGACGAGTTGGCGCTGTTTCGTCTTGAGTGCGAAGTCGACGTTGAGCGCCGGGTCACATGCGTGCTGGATTCCATTCCGAACTCACCGCATGGACTCCAGGACGCCGCGAGGGCGTACCTGTCTGCGCTCGTACTTTGCCCGTCGGAAGAAATTGGCCCACGCAGCATGATCTTTGCCGTCGGCGTGGCCAGCGGCTCTAAACCTGCCCCATCGCCTTGAGGCGCACCTTCGCGTGCACTTCGGCCTGTGAGAGCACCGCGGTCGAAGGACGGAAGCGTTCGATCAGCGAGCGCACGAACGGGCGGATGGCGGGGGAGGTGAGCAGCACCGGCGTCTCGCCCATCTGCGCGGCCTTCTCGAACGCGGCGCGTATGTCAGCGACGAAGTCGTGCAGTTTCGAGGGCGCCAACGCCAATTGCCGTGACTGACCTTCGCCAATCAGCGCTTCGGCGAACGCCTGCTCCCAGGCAGGCGACAGCGTGACGATCGGCAGCGAGCCGTCCGGGTTGCGGTGCTGGTAGCAGATCTGACGCGCGAGGCGCCCACGCACATGTTCGGTGATCAGCACCAGATCATGCATCGCCGGCGCCGCTTCGGCGATCGCTTCCACGATGGTGGCGAGATCGCGGATCGACACGCGCTCCTTCAGCAGATTCTGCATGATGCGCTGCACGCCGGACCATGAGATGTGCGCCGGCGCGACATCATCGAGCAGCGATTGCGTGTCCTTGGGCAGATCCTTGATCAGCTTCTTCACCTCCGCGAAGGTGAGCAGCTCGCTCATGTGTTCCTTGATGATCTCGGTCAGGTGCGTCGCTAGCACCGTCGCCGGATCGACGACGGTGTAGCCGCGGAAGCTCGCTTCCTCGCGCGCGCGCTCGTCGATCCACATGGCGTCGAGCCCGAACGCCGGTTCTTTCACCGCTTCGCCCGGCAGCCCAACGCCCGCGCCGGTCGGGTCCATCGCAAGGAGCGCGCCCATTTTCAGTTTGCCTTCGCCGGCATCCATCTCGCGCACGCGAATGGCGTAGGCGTCGGCCGCCAGCTGTACGTTATCGAGAATGCGAACGCTCGGCATGACGAAGCCGTACTCTTGCGCCAGCGTCTTGCGCAGCGCCTTGATCTGATCGGTGAGACGCCGCCCCTGCACGTCGTTGATCAGCGGCAACAACGAAAAGCCCATCTCGATGCGCACATCGTCCATCGCCAGCGACGAGGCGGGCGTCTCTTCCGTCGCTGGCGGCGGCGCAGCGGCTGCCGCGGCGGTCGCCGCCTCAGCCGCGCGGCTCGATTGCCGCAAGCGCCAAGCGAGCAATCCCGCCGCGAAGGCCAGCGTCCAGAACGGAATGAGCGGCATG
>CALBSY010000473.1 GCA_937967725.1 uncultured Alphaproteobacteria bacterium
TGGGGCAGTTTTTCCTCGATCTCGTGCCGCGCAACGTGTTCGGCGCTGCAGCCGACAACCAGATCCTGCCGCTGATGGTGTTCGCCGTGTTCTTCGGCATCGGCCTTGTCATGGTGAAGAGCGACGCCACAGACCGGCTGCAACGGGTGATCGCCGGGCTGTTCGAAGTGATGATGCGGCTGTTGACGCTCGTTATCAAGTTGGCGCCCATCGCCATTGCCTGCCTGATGTTCAACCTGGCTGCGCTGTTTGGCTGGGATCTGCTGGCGCGGCTTGCTGCTTATGCAGGCGTCGCTATCGGCGCGATGGCCGTGCACATGTTCGTCATCTATCCGCTGGTGCTGACCACGTTTGGCGGCAAGAACCCGATCGCGTTCTTCGCCCAGGTGCGCGACCCGATGGTGGTCGCTTTCTCCACGGCTTCATCCAACGCCACGCTGCCGATTTCGTTGCGCGCGGCGGAGACAGAACTCAACCTGCCGCGCAAGATCGCGCGCTTCGTTTTGACGGTCGGCGCCACTGCCAATCAGAACGGCACCGCACTGTTCGAAGGTGTGACCGTTCTCTTCCTGGCGCAATTCTTCGGCGTCGAACTCACGCTGCAGCAGCAGATCGTGGTCATGCTGGTCTGTATTCTCGGCGGCATCGGCACCGCCGGCGTGCCGGCCGGTTCGCTTCCCGTGGTGGCGATGATTCTGGCCATGGTCGGCGTGCCGCCCGAAGGCATTGGCCTCATCCTCGGCGTCGACCGCTTCCTCGACATGTGCCGCACCACGCTCAATGTGACGGGCGACCTCGTGATCGCCACCGTGGTTTCACGCGGCGAGAGCGATCCGGCCGGTGAACCGCGGGTCGCGCCGATCGCGCCGGCGCCGGGCCGAACCGATGCCGTGCCCTAGGTCACAGCGGCAAGGCTAAGGGCCGCTTACCTTGTTCTCATCGAAGCGACGCTTCGAACTGAGGAGCAAGACCTATGACCGCCAAGTTCTACAGCCTGATCATCGCCGTTCTGGTGCTGGCCCCAGCCGCCTATGCCGTGTTGCACCAAGCCGCCCAGATCGTCGCCTAAGCCCGACCCAACAGTTTTCGAGAGAGTCCGATGAACAAGCTCGTTTTCCTGCTCGCCGCCTGCGCCGTGTTCGCACCCATGGCGATGGCCACCTTGAACCAAGCCGCCCTCATCGTCGCGTAGCTCCCCGCGAACGATTGGCGGTCTAAAGAAAGGGCGCGGAGGCTTCCACCTCCGCGCCCTTTACATGTCCGGAGTTCACAGCGCGCGCTTGGCTTTAGCCAACGCTTCAGCGCCGCGATCCAGCGTCTCGTCCTTTTTGGCGAAACACAGCCGCAGCAGCGCTGGCGCGCCTGGCGCGGCATAGAATGCAGACAGCGGAATAGTGGCGACGCCATGCTCCACAGCATGCTTGGCGAACGCCTCATCCCTTACCTCGATGCCCGAAGCAGCGAGATCGACATTGAGGAAGTAGGCGCCCTTCGCCGGAAGGGTCACGAAGCCTTCCTGCCGCAACGCCCGATCCAAGCGATCGCGCGAGCGCTGAAACTCGGCGCCCATCGTTTCGAAGTACGCGCGCGGCTTGGCGAGTGCGTAGGTGACAGCGCGCTGCAAATTGGGCGGCGTCGTGAAGGTGAGGAACTGGTGCGCCTTGGCGAACTGATCCATCAGCGCGGGCGCGCCGCAGGCGAATCCGACCTTCCAGCCGGTCAGTGAAAACATCTTGCCGGCCGAGCCGATTTTCAGCGTGCGATCGCGCATGACCCCGAGCATCGACACGTGTTCGGCGCCGTCGAACAGCACGTGCTCCCACACCTCCTCACTGATGACGACCCCGCCATGGGCGCGACAGAACTCGGCGAGCGTGTCCAATTCGCCGCGGCTCATCACGCTGGCGCTCGGGTTGAGCGGAGTGTTGAGCATGACGACGCGGGTTTTGGCGCTGAACACCGCTGCGAGCGCATCGCGCTCAACGCGCCAATGCGGCGGCTCTAGCCGCACGATACGCGGCACGCCGCCTGCCCTCTTCACCATCGGCAAGCACGCGTCGTAGAGCGGCTCGAACAGCACGACTTCGTCGCCAGGCTCGATGAACGCCAGCCACGCCGCGGCAATCGCTTCGGTGGCGCCGGACGTGATCGTTACCTCGCGCTGCCAGTCGAGATCGACGTTCTGGTGCTCGCGATAATGCGCCGCCACAGCTTGCCGTAGCTCCGGCAGACCGCGCATGGGCGGGTATTGGTTCGGCCCTTCAAGCGTGGCTCGGGCCGCCGCTTCGAGAATGTCACGCGGGCCGTCGTCTTCGGGGAAGCCCTGCCCCAGGTTCACCGCGCCGCGCTCCGCGGCGAGGCGCGACATGACCTCGAAGACCGTCGTGCCGAGCGACGCGTAGACGCTGTTCATGCGAACAGCGTCGCGCGTCTAGAACCCGCCGCGCAAGCGCCGAATCACGTCGTCGAGTTGTTCCAAGGTCTTGTAGCTAACCTTGAGCTCGCCGCCCGTTCCCCTCTCGGTAATCGACACCTCAAGGCCGAGCGCGTTGGAGAGCGATTGCTCCAGCGCGCGGGTATCGG
>CALBSY010000474.1 GCA_937967725.1 uncultured Alphaproteobacteria bacterium
GAGGGCGGCCGCTTGCGTCCCGACGTAATCATTAACCTACCGGGCGAGCGCTGCATTGTGGTGGATTCGAAGGTCGCGCTCTCAGGTTACCTCGATGCGATGGAAGCGACCGATGAGACGCAGCGCGAAACCTTCCTGAAGAAGCACGCTGCTGAGCTCAAGGGCCACGTGCGCAATCTCGCGTCGAAGGATTATTGGAAGCACGTGCCGGCGACGGCGGATTTCGTCGTCCTGTTCGTTCCGGGCGAGAACTTCCTCGCCGCCGCCGCCGAGCGGGATCCGAACCTGTTCGACGAGGCTTTCGCACAGAAGGTGATCATCACGACGCCGTCCACGATGGTGGCGCTGGCGAAATCCGTCGCCTATGGCTGGCGCCAGGAGCAGAGCGCCAAAAATGCGCTGGAAATCGCCGAACTCGGCCGCGAACTGCATCGTCGCATGGCCAACATGCTCGACAAGATGGGCAAGGTTGGCGACAGCATCGAAAAGTCGGTCAAGAACTATAACGAGCTGATCGGCTCGGTGGAGGCGCGCGTGCTGCCGCAGACGCGCAAGTTCAAAGAACTCGGCGCCGCCGATGCGGGCATCCCCACTAACGCGCCGCCCCAGATCGAAAGCTCAACGCGCCAGATTTCCGCGCCGGAGCAACTTGAACTGATGCCGCCGCAACCCTCGAAGCGCGCGCGCTAGACCGCAAACATGGCGCCGTTCGTCGCGCGCCGAACGACAGCGCCCGCGGGCGCGGCTAGGAAGCCACGCTTCGGAGGGACAAACATGAGGCATTTTCTGATCGCCGCAGCAGCGGCGCTGGCGCTTGGCGCCTGTAACCAGCAGCAGGCCGCCGAAGCGCCGGCAGTGACTGCGGAATCCGCGCACATCGTGGCCGCCGTCGCCGACGAACGGCGTCCGCAAGAGGATCGCGACCGCGACGCGGCGCGCCATCCCGCTGAGACCCTAGCCTTCGCCGAAATAGAACCGGGCGATCGCGTCGCCGATCTTTTTCCGGGCGGCGGCTATTTCACACGTTTGTTCGCGGCTGCGGTCGGCGACGAAGGCCAAGTCTACGCAACGATCCGGCCTGACGCGACGGTCAGTCAGTACGAAACGCCGATCATCCCGGTGGCTGCAGAATACGCCAACACCACCGTGTCGCGCAGCGAATACGACGCGCTGAGCTATCCCGAGCCGCTCGACGTCGTGTTCACGGCGCAGAACTATCACGACCTGCCGATCATAGACTACAATCTCGGCGACCGCGCGCAGATGAATGCGACTGCGTTCGCAGCGCTTAGACCCGGCGGCCTTTACATCGTCATCGACCACTCGGCGCTCGACGGCGCCGCTATCGAAACCGACGGACAAACCGCGCTGCATCGCATCGACCAAGCGATTGTACGCCAGGAAGTCGAAGCCGCCGGTTTCGTATTCGACGGCGAACTCGACGTGCTGCGCAACCCGGAAGACGCCCGCACACTCAGCGTGTTCGACCCCGCCATTCGCGGCCACACCGATCAATTCGTAATGCGGTTCAGAAAGCCGGAATAGAGGCCTGGGCGCGGCTGCCTAGTCGTGGTCGCGCACCTTGCCGCGTTTAGCCTTGACGTCGCCGCGGCGCGCCTTGTGATCGAGCCGGCGCTGGCGCTCTGCGCGCGGCACGCGCGTCTTTTTGCGTGGCTTTGGCCGATGCGTGGCTTGCTCGACCAGGGCCACCAATCGCGCCAATGCGTCGGCGCGGTTGCGCTCCTGGGTGCGGTGCGCGTCGGCGCGGATGACGATCTCGCCCTCCTGCGTCAGCCGCCGTCCGGCAAGCTTGGCCAGCCGCGTACGCACGTCGTCGGGCAGGGCTGAGTGCCCATTGAGCTGGAACCGCAGTTCCACCGCAGTGGAGACCTTATTGACGTTCTGACCGCCAGGCCCGGCGGCGCGGATAAAGCGCTCTTCCAGGTCGCGTTCGTCCAAGTCGAGGGAGGCGGTTACCGGAATCATTGGGCCAGTGTAACGGTCTAGCCTTGCCAATCGTTCACTTCGTTGCGACCTGCGGGACACAGGGCGCAAGCCCCGTTAGAACCGGGCGCAGTTTTCTTGGGGAGGACGACATGCGCAACTTTGTAGCTGGCTTGGGGGCGGCGCTCTTTATCGGGGCCTGCGCGGGCGGTGCGGTGCCCGGCCTGATGATGGCGCAGCCCACCATCACCGCGGATTCGCCTCACATCGCCGCTGCGGTGGCCGATCCGCGCCGTCCTGAGGCGGACCGCGAACGCGACGCCCTGCGCCATCCGGCGGACATCCTCGCGTTTGCCGGGGTCGCGCCTGGCTGGCGCATCGCCGATGTAGGACCAGGCGGCGGCTACTACACGCGGTTGTTTGCTGTAGCGGTGGGTGACGCAGGCCGCGTCTACGCCATCGATCGGCCCAATCCGGCGCCGGACCGCCCGCGCGCCATCCTCGCGGTCGCGCCTCAATATTCAAACATCAGCGTCGTGCAGGAAGGCTATCAGGGCTGGAGCGTAGGCGAGCCGCTCGACGCCGTGTTCGTATCGCAGATCTATCACGACTGGTTCTATCCGCAGCTCAACCTCGATGTTCCCGCGCTCAATCGGGCCATTTACAACGCGCTGCGCCCCGGCGGTGTTTATGTGATCATCGATCACGCGGCAGCTGCGGGGCACACGATCGACCCCAATCCGCAAAGCGACATTCACCGCATCGATCAGGCTCAGGTCGTGCGCGAAGTGACGGCGGCGGGCTTTGTACTCGAAGCAGAGAGCGACGTGCTGCGCAATCCGGAGGACGACCGTTCGGTTCGCGTGTTCGAAGGCGACATCCGCGGCCGCACCGATCAATTCGTGCTGCGGTTCAGAAAGCCGGGCTGATCTCCCTACGTCACCCCGGTGCGCGCTTCGCGCATCCGGGATGACGTGCGAAACTGCCGCCTATGCTCCTTCCGGCCAACCCTAACGCTTTCACGCGCTATCCGCTCGATCGCGCCGGCCACCTACGTAAGGACGAAGCGTGGCTGAAGGAGGCGATGGCCGACAATACGCAGACTTTGGTGCTGCCGTTTAATCGGCGGCGGCCCCTTCTTTATGAGAGCGGTCCCGGCCTGTTCGTGCGCTGGCTGGCCAACCACATTTACGACAGGCTTGGCGACAAGACCTATCCGCTGATCTTCCTCGGCATCGACAACACTGGCTCGAACTTCTTCGCCTGCGAACTTGCCGACGATCAGCTCGTCGGACTTGAGACCTACGGCTTCTTCGATGAACTGCGCGCGGCTGCGCCGCGTTTGGAAACGAAGATGCTGCCCGTCGTCGGTACCGCGCGCGCGTTATTAGAATGGCACGGCAAGAACCGTTTCTGCGCCAATTGCGGCACGCCTTCGCGGGTCGTGGAAGCGGGCTGGATGCGCAAGTGCGAGGCGTGCCGCGCAGAGCATTATCCGCGAGTCGATCCGGTCTGCATCATGCTGCCGGTAGTCGGCGATAAGTGTCTTTTGGGGCGTCAGCGCATGTGGCCGCGCGGCATGCACTCAGCGCTTGCCGGTTACATTGAACCGGGCGAAACCATCGAGGAGGCAGTGGCGCGCGAAACGTTGGAAGAGGCGGGGCTCACGGTGCGCGAAGTGCGCCTGCACTCAACGCAGCCCTGGCCTTTCCCGCATTCCTTGATGATCGGCTCCATCGCCGAAGTCGAAAGCGACGCCGAGAAGATAGATGAAGAGGAGCTGGAAAGCGCGCGCTGGTTTACACGCGAGGAAGCGCATCAGCTGATTAGCGGCAACCACGCCGACGCGTTCTGTCCCCCGCCGTTTGCCATCGCACATCAGCTCCTGAAGAGCTGGGCTGAGGCTTAGCAGTCGGCGCAATCGCCGCGGTGCTCGCGCTCGACCTGTAACGTGACGTGCTTGATGCTAAAGCGGTGCGCGATGCCGTCTTTCACATCGGCTAGAAACGCATCGTCCGCGCCGTCGGGCCGTACCAGATGCGCCGTCAGCGCCGGCTTGGCCGCGCCCATGGCCCAGACGTGCAGATCGTGTACGGCAGTCACGCCGGGTTGCTCCGCCAGAAAGGCGCGTACCGCGGCGACATCGATGTCGCGGGGCGCTGCGTCGAGCGCCAGATCGAGCGACTCGCGCAACAGGCCCCACGTGCCCCAGAGGATCAGCGCCACGACCGCGACGCTGATTGCCGGATCAATCCAGGCCAACTGCGTCAGCCAGATGGCCAGGCCGGCGACGATCACCGCCGCCGACACGCCTGCATCCGCCAGCATATGCAAGAACGCGCCGCGTACGTTCACGTCGCTCTTGCGCCCAGCGACGAACAACAGCGCTGTCGCGCCATTGATCACAACGCCGGCGCCAGCGACCGCCATCACTATCACGCCTTGCGTCGCTTGCGGTTGCGCGAAGCGCGACAGCGCCTCCCACAGAATTCCTCCCGACACCGCCACGAGCAGCAATCCGTTGGCCAATGCCGCCAGGACCGTCGCCTTGGAGAAGCCGTAAGTGCGCTGTTCGCTAGAACTTTGCGCCGCTAGCCACGCCGCGCCGCCCGCCAGCGCCAAACCGAGCACGTCGGAAAGATTGTGCGCCGCGTCGGATAGGAGCGCCGTTGAGTTGGCGAAGAAGCCCGCCGCCGCTTCAACAGCGACAAAGCCGAGGTTCAAGGCGATGGCGATTGTATAACGTTTGTCGCTGGGAGCCGGGTGGGGATGCGCGTGACCGTGGTGATGCGCATGCCCATGTGACCCGTGCATGCATGTGATGTGGGCCAGATTCGCGCGCGGGGCAAGACTTCGTTGACACCTGCACGGACACGCTCCTTGAGTGAGACGAGGGATGAGACACACACGCAGAACCCTGTTGGCGCTTGGCGGGGCGAGCCTAGCTGCTTCATGCGCGACGGCGCGCGGGCTGGCGCACGATGTCGGTTACCGTCCGCGCGAACGCGTGCGGCTGGCGCCGGTCAACGTGTCTGAGGAACGCATCATCCGCATCGAGGTCGGCTTGCGCCCCTTCCGGCCGAGCGGATTCCGTGTTGAGCGCGAAGCCTTCGGCGACAAGACGCTGGTGCACAATTATGGCCATGGCGGCGGCGGCATCACGCTCTCATGGGGCACGGCCAAGCTCGCCGTCGATCTCGGTTTTGACTCATCCAAGCCGCAGTGCGCCGTGCTAGGATGCGGTGCAGTTGGGCTCGCCACTACGCGGCTGCTGCAAGAACGCGGCGCACAGGTGCGCATTTATGCGCGCGAGCTGCCGCCCAACACCACCTCCAACGTCGCCGGCGCGCAATGGTGGCCGGCCTCGGTGTATGACGACGAGCGTGCTACGCCCGCCTTCATCGCCCAGCACACCCAAGCGGCGCGTTTCGCCTTCCGCCGCTATCAGAGCCTGGTTGGAGGCGGCTACGGCGTCGATTGGGAGACGAACTACAATCTCTCGCAGCGTCCCATCACGCGCTATCCCGCGGCGGAAGGCGAACCGATGCGCGAGTTCGTCGTCAATCAGCGCGATCTCGATCCGTTCGAACACAACTTCCCGCGGCCGTTCGTGCGCCAGTTCGACACCATGATGATCGAGACGCCGCTCTACTTACGCCGTTTGGAAGCCGACGTACGCCTGGCGGGCGCGGAGATCACTGTGCGTGAGTTCGCCGACGCTGGCCAAGTACAGGCGCTGCCAGAATCCACGATCTTCAATTGCACCGGCCTTGGCGCCGGCGCCTTGTTCGGCGATGCGGAACTCGAACCCGTACGCGGCCAGCTCGCCATTCTGCTGCCGCAGCCGGAGGTAAACTACAACACGATCGGTCGCGAGGGTTACATGTTTGGCCGCCGCGACGGCATCGTGCTTGGCGGCACTTTTGAACATGGCGAGTGGTCGCTCGAGCCGGACCCCGCCGCGATCGCCCGCATTATCGCGGGCCATCGCAGCATTTTCAGTGAAATGAGCTGAAGCTCAGAGCGGCATGTAAAGCACGCGGCCGCCGCGTTCGCGCGCGAGGCGCCGCGCCGCGCGGCAATCGCTCTGCGCCGGCTGTTCGTCGAGCGTGGCGCCGTCGAACCAGACGCGGCAATAGCCGCGGCGCGGCAGGGCGCTCGCCGGCACGCCGGTAAAATCGTTACGGCCGTCATAGCGGGCGCGTTCGTTGTGGGCGTCGATCACCCGACCGCCCCAGCGCTGGGCCACCCAATCGGCGTGTTCGCATTCCATCGATGCGGGCTGTTTTTCGGCGGGGAGGGCGTCGTACCAGATGCGGCAGCGCCCGCGCGTCGGCAACGCATCGGCCGGCACGCCGGGGATCGGGCTCTCGATTGCCGGCGGCGCGGCGACAACGGGCGCGCGCGGCTCGACCGGCGCTTCCGCAGCGCTGGCCACCATCGCAAGCACGATGGCGCTGGCAAAGCCGGAGGCGAACACCCGCATCATCTCTCCCCAACTCAGGTTCCGGACAGTCGTTTCCTGAGCGCGGGATGAATGTAGGAAGCATCATGGATGCAGGGTGTGACTTCGGACACACCGCGCAACCGGTTTCATCACAAGGGGTTGAACAAGACTGGTGCGCGGCGTTCCTAAGAAGCCGCGCACCAGGATTGGACAGTCGTTAGCGGTGCTACTGACAGGCGAGGCATTCCTCGTAGTCCGTCTTTGCCGCCGGCATCGTCGGCGCATCGGCTTCGGCCTTGCCCTCGTCGCCTGCAAAGCCTGCGCGTTGCACCGACTTGGAGCGGCAGTAGTAGAGGCTCTTCACGCCGCGCTCCCACGCCATCCAGTGCAGCATGTGCAGATCCCACTTATCGACATCGCCCGGCAGGAAGATGTTGAGCGACTGGCTTTGGCAGATCAGCGGCGTGCGGTCCGCGGCGAGCTCGATAATCCAGCGCTGGTCGATTTCGAACGCGGTCTTGAACACGTCCTTTTCCTCGTCGCTGAGGAAATCGAGGTGCTGCACCGAGCCTTCGTTTTTCAGGATCGAGGACCAGACGCTCTCGGTGTTCTTGCCCTTCTCGTCAAGCAAGCGCTCAAGGTAGGGATTCTTGACGGCGAACGAGCCCGATAGCGTTTTGTGCGTGTAGCAATTGGCCGGGATCGGTTCGACGCCGGCCGAGGTGCCGCCGCAAATGATCGAGCTCGAAGCGGTCGGCGCAATCGCCAGCTTGTGCGAAAAGCGCGCCATCACATTGTTCTCGGCC
>CALBSY010000475.1 GCA_937967725.1 uncultured Alphaproteobacteria bacterium
CTTCCGCTTTGCCGATGGTGACGTTGGAGGCGGAGATGTTGAAGAGAATATTGGCGCCGGCGAGCGCGCCCATCGTGGACGGCGGCGTGGGCGCCCAGAAGTCCTCGCAGATTTCGACATGGAACGTAAAATCGGCGTGGTCCGTCGCAGTGAAGACGACATCGGCGCCGAAGCTAACGGGCTCGCCGCACACTTCGATGACTTTGTCCTCGGTGTCCGCACCTACGCCAAAGTGCCTCTTCTCGTAATACTCTCGGTAATTGGGCAGGAAGGTCTTCGGCACGACGCCAAGGATGTCGCCGCGATGGATGACGACGGCGCAGTTATAGATCGCGCCGCGCGCCCGGAGCGGGGCGCCGGCGACGAGGATCGGGAACAGCTTCTCACTCTCGGCCTTCAGCCTCGCGATCGCATCCTCAACCGCGTCAAGCAGGGTTTGCTGCAACAACAGGTCGTCGATGGCGTAGCCGGAGAGCGAGAGTTCGGGCGTGATCAGGACGGCGGTTTTTGCAGCGTCCGCTTCGCGCCAAAATTTCAGGATGGCCTCGGCGTTCGCGGCTGGGTCGGCTGGCGCGACGACCGGCGCGCACGCGGCTACGCGCACGAAGCCGTGCGTGTACAGGGATTTGAATCGCGCAGCAGCGGAGGCTTTGCGGGAGGTCATTTCAGTCATCCTACCACATTATGCTCACGATGACTATAAAGGGCTCAGTCGGAGTCCGGTAAGTCGAGGTCGATGCGGTCGTCGTAGCCCTTGCGGGCGGAGTGAAATACGAGCGCCATTAACCCTCCGCCGAGCGCGAGCGACAGCAGCGTGCCGAGCGACAGCGCTATCCAGCCGTGCAGGCTCATCGCGGAGGCGTCCCACTCGGTCAGAACGCCGAACAGGACCACGGCCAGGATGCCGCCCAGCACGATCGTGAGGAGGAACGTCTTCATGTCGCCAATGTGGGCGCGCCGGCCCACTGCGGCTAGGCGCTACGGCGCCGCGCCTAGTCTGGGCAGAAGCTTGGCATCTGCACCGGCTGCGATGTGGTGCGCTGGCGCCACTGGCCCGCCTCGTTGCGATAGCGTTCGCCGATGCCGATGCGGTTTTCGAACACTTCGCAGGCGACTGCGGCGGCCATCTCGTTGACCGAGACGTTCCGCTGCGCTGCGCGGCGCGTGTAAAGTGCGCGGCGTTGAATATTGTTCTGGTCAACGCGCGAACGAATATCGGCCGAGACGTCGGCGCCTGGCACGATGCCGAGATAACCGTCGGCCTGTTCGCCGATCAGCCCATTGGCGCGGGCTTGGTTCAACACCGCGTCTTGCGCCAAAGCAGGCGCAACGGCTGCAGCCAGCCCAGCCGCGATCACGGCGGCGAATGCAAGCTTGCGCATCATTGTGAGGGGCCTCCAAACAGACCGGAATTGTTTTCGAGCAGCTCTTCGGCGTCGCGCTCCAGGCGAACGATCACTTCCTGCCGGATGTTGACGTTGAGATTGATCTCGATCGGCTCGTCAGGCGCCTGGATCTGCACCGGGATGCAGCCGGCGGCGGCAATCGCCGCGCCGAGGCCTGTCAGCATCTGTGCCCGCATGCGCATGCCCAAAGCTCCGTGCTACCTGCTTAGCGGCCTCAAGCTGAACCGGCTCTGAAGCCGCTACCACCGCTTCGGTTTATCTGGGCGGGGAGGGCTCTTGGTCAACCGCTTCCGGCTCCTCCTCGCCACGCGCGCGATCGAGGATAAGGCCTGGGTCGGTGATCGAAGCGGCGGTCTGCGCCAGGCGGCGGAAGGGTGCGGTGACGCGAACGTTGAAGTCGAACGGCACCCCCCGCACACTCACGCTACCCAAACCTGGCACGGGCGCGATCGGGCCGAGATCGACCGGGCGTCCGCTGTTTTCGCCGCTGAACTCGATCGATGAGACCACCTCGCCGGAAATATCGCCATCAAGCGTGAGCATGAGCGAGTCGTACCGGAAGCTACGCAGCGCGTCGAAAGCAATGCGCGCGGCGCCAGTTGCGTTTTGGCCGCCGCTGCCGGTGTAGGAAATGGTGCCGCCTCCCGGCAGCGCGCGCAGAACGCCGTCTTCGATGTAGGCGGTGCGGCTTGTGAGCCGCAGCGGGAAACTGCCTTCAATCCGGCCCG
>CALBSY010000476.1 GCA_937967725.1 uncultured Alphaproteobacteria bacterium
ACCAACTGTGCTTCGTTCCTCCTTCCGACCCTCCAATTCGCTGAGCTCCATGCGCGCACCGCCCGCGCCGCCGAAGCCGCGCTGGCGCGCGAGCAGGCGCTATTCAAGCAATTCGCTGAGCGAGCCGCTGCCTGTGAGCGCGACATTCGCGCCGCGGCTGAGGCGCTCGCCGCACTCGACGTCGCTGCTGGTTTGGCGCAATGGGCCGATGAGACGGAGGCGACGCGTCCTGAGATTGACGACACTTCAGCATTGCTGGCCGAAGGCGCGCGTCATCCGGTGGTGGAAGAGGGCGTGCGCCGCGAAGCGCAGGGCTTCACGCCCAACGATGCGCGACTGGACGCCGAAGGGCGCTCCGGGCCGCGCCTGCTCGTCGTCACCGGCCCCAATATGGCCGGCAAGAGCACGTATCTGCGGCAGATCGCTTTGCTTGCCGTACTGGCGCAGGCCGGTTCGTACGTGCCAGCGAGGAAACTGCGGCTTGGCGTGGTCGATCGCGTGTTCGCGCGCGTCGGCGCGTCCGACGATCTCTCGCGCGGCCGCTCCACATTCATGACGGAAATGGTTGAGACCGCCGCCATCCTGCACCAAGCCGGTTCGCGCGCCCTTGTCGTGCTGGATGAAATCGGTCGCGGCACCGCTACATTCGACGGCCTCGCCATCGCTTGGGCGGTGGCCGAGCACCTGCATGAGGCCAACCGGTGCCGCGCCGTGTTCGCCACCCACTACCACGAGCTCACGCGACTGGCGGAGAAGCTCGAAGCCGGCGCCAATGCGCATCTGCGCGCCAAGGAGTGGAAGGGCGATCTCGTCTTCCTGCACGAAGTCGCGCCCGGCGCCGCCGACCGCTCTTACGGCATTCAGGTGGCCAAGCTCGCGGGTTTGCCGAAGCCCGCGGTCGAACGGGCGCGCGCCGTGCTGGCGCGGCTTGAAGCAAATGGGGGCTCAACCCGCGTCGAGTTCGCCGACGATCTGCCGCTGTTCGCGCAAGTCGTCGCCGAAACGGCGCCCTCGGCGCTTGGGACGGCGCTGGCTGGCATCGACCCGGACACACTGACGCCGAAGCAGGCGCTGGAGGCGCTCTACCGGCTCAAAGCCATTGATGACGAGTGATCAGGGTTGCTCTTGCGGCTGCTCGCGGGCCGGATCGACCAGCGAGGGACGGCTATCCACCGACTGACGCGCCGCGTCCGACGCCGCGCCGGCAATGAAATTGTCGCGCCAAATGTCGGCCGAGCCGTTTTGGACCGCGAGCGTAATGTAAACGCCCAAGAAGGCGCCCATGATCAGGCCGGTCACGCCCCACAACGAGGCGGCGAACCAATAAGCTGATGCGCGCTCGCTCTTGATTCGGAGATTGAACAAATTCCGGTCTTCCAGCGCGACCATGCGATGGCGGTCGGGATGGTCGGTGACCCGGTCCTCGTCGACCGGGCTCAACTTGATGGTGCGGCCGCCTTTGCCGGTGTTGCGCATAGGGACGGGTTCTCCACGAGCTTGCGAATTCCTTTGTGGCTGTGCCCGCGAAATGAGGCAAGTTTGCGTTCCGTGCTTTACCAAGAAGTCATCACTTGCAGTCGGGGAGTGGCGCCTTTGCCGCAGATGGCTGAAATGAAAGTCACATGCCTGCCCGCCTAAAACCTGCCCGCATCGAGCACGTTGTCGATGGCTTGCGGCTGCGTGCGCAGCTCACATCCATCTGGCAGAGCGAAGGGGAGGCGGGGCGCGAAGCAGTAAAGCAGCTGCTGCATGGCGCCCTCTTCCGCGGGCGCATGATCGCCAAAGAGCGGCTTGAGGCTGGGGAGAATGGGCAAGCCGTCGCCCGCCTATTGGCCGAAGTGGCCGACGAAGTGCTACGCGCGCTCTACGACTTCACCACCACGCACGTGTTTCGCGCGCGCAACCCGACATCGGGCGAGCTTTTCGCGGTGATTGCCATTGGCGGCTACGGCCGCGGCGAACTCGCGCCGTCCTCTGATCTCGATCTGCTGTTTCTGCGCGCTTATAAGCCAAAACACGTCAACGAGAGCGGGACCGAACACACGATTGAAGTGGTGTGGGACATGGGGCTAAAAGTTGGCCACGCCTCGCGCAATGTGGACGAATGCATCAAGCTCGCGCGCGAAGACCACACTATTCAAACAGCGCTGCTGGAATCGCGGTTCATCGCCGGCGATGAACCGCTTGCAAAAGACCTCGCCACGCGTTTCCGCAAGGAAGTTGCGCAACGCGATCACGCGGGGTTCATCGCCGCTAAGCTGAAGGAGCGCGACGAGCGCCACGCCCGCGTCGGCGCCTCGCGCTATATGGTCGAGCCCAATATCAAGGAAGGGAAGGGCGGTCTGCGCGACCTGCACACGCTGTTTTGGATGGCGCGCCACCGCTACGGCTTCTCACGCCCACGCGACTATGTTGAGGCCGGCGTGTTCACCAACGAAGAGCGCCTCGCATTCCGCCGCGCGCTGCGCTTCCTCTGGACCGTCCGCTGCCACCTGCACTTCATCACCGCGCGCGGCGAAGAGCGGCTAACGTTCGATCTGCAGCCGGAGCTGGCCAAGCGGCTGGGCTACAGCGCCCGCGGCGGCCACAGCGCTGTCGAGCGTTTTATGAAGCGCTACTTCCTAGTGGCGAAGGAAGTCGGCATGCTGACGCGCGTGCTATGCGCCAAGCTGGAGGCCGACAACGCCAAGAAGGCGCCACGCGGTTTACAGCGCATTTTCGAGAGCGCACGACGCAAGGGCTCGCCGGAGACACCAGGCTTCGTGCTCGATGGCGGGCGCCTCAATATTGAGAATCGGCGCGTGCTGCAAAAGCCGTCGAACGTGATCCAGCTGTTCGAGATTGCGGAGAGGCGCGATCTCGATATTCATCCCGCCGCGCTGGGCGAAGCAGCGCAGCGTGTGCGCGGCTTGACGCCGGCCTGGCGCAAGGATGTCGAGTCGCGCGAACTGAT
>CALBSY010000477.1 GCA_937967725.1 uncultured Alphaproteobacteria bacterium
CGACATCGGCGCTGACGACTACGTCACCAAGCCGTTCTCGATGAGCGAACTGTTGGCGCGCTTGCGCGCGGTTATGCGCCGCATCCGCCCCGGACTGGCCGAAGACAAGGTGTCATGTGGCGACATCATGATTGACCGCGTTGCCCATCGCGTCCGCCGCGGTCAACGCGAAGTGCATTTGGGCCCCACCGAATTCCGCATCCTCGATCACTTCATGCAGCATCCCGGCCGGGTGTTCAGCCGCGAACAATTGCTCGATGCGGTCTGGGGATCGGACGTCTATGTCGAAGCGCGCACGGTGGACGTGCACATCGGCCGCTTGCGCAAGGCGCTGATGGAAGGCGACGAGACGGATCCGATCCGCACCGTGCGCAGCGCCGGTTACGCGCTGGACCTGGAAACCGCCGCCGCGTAGGCGGCCGCGGCTCCAAGCGGCGGACTAATGCCGGCGATGGCGATCCTCCCGGCGATCCCAGCGGTCTTCGCGCCGATCCCATACATCCTCGCGGGCGTCGCGGACGTCTTCGCGCGCATCCCAGATATCCTCGCGCCGATCGCGCCAGCCGCCCTGGTGTTGAGCGTCGCGATAGTCTTCGCGTAGATCGCGCCGATCTTCGCGCCGGTCTCGACGATCTTCGCGCCGGTCCCAACGATCCTCCGCCCGGTCAAAGCGATCCTCGATCCGGTCCCAGTGGCGCGCGTCGGCTAGCTCGGGGGCGAGGACGACGGCGCATGCCGCAGCTGCACAGGCGGTCAAAAAATATTTCATCGCAATCTCTCAAGCGGTCCCTCGAAGACGCTCGAGCCGAGTGGATTCCGTCGCGCCTCGTCTGGAGACGGCCGGAACTGTGCCTACCAACTTGATTTAGGAGCGTCGCGATCCGTAAGCTGCGCCGAAAAGGGGGAGCCCATGCGCGCTGGAGTTGGAATTGCAGCAGCGGTATCTGTTGCTGGGTTGATTTTCTCCGCATCGGCGGTGGCTCAAGTCCCGCTACCGGTGGAAGCCTATGGGCGGCTTCCGGCCGTTAACGCAGTATCTATTTCGCCGAACGGCGAGCGTTTGGCGGCGATCGTATCGCAGGGCGACGCCACTGCGTTTCAGGTCATCAATCTGAACACTGGCCAGACCGAGCACAATTACGGCGTGCCGGACGCCCTTTCGCTTCGAGGCGTGAGCTGGCCCGATGATGGACACGCCGTAATGGTCGTTAGCGGCGCTTTCAGGTTCCGCGCTTCCCGGCGCACGGAAGTTGGCGCGGCCGTAGCTTTCACGCTCGCAAATCAGCGACAGCGCGATCTTGAAGTTGGCGCCACACGGCCAATTCCCAATGAACCGGGTATGGTGTTCGGCGTGGGCCGAGACAGTTCGCGGCGTCTGGCGATCTTTCGCGTGAATCTCGAGACTGGCACCGCGCGCCGCATCGACTCTCTATTGCAGGATACAACGGACGTCGTTCTCGACGACTCAGGCAATGTGATAGCCCGCCTCGACGCAGACGAGGACACCAATCAATGGCGAATTTACACCTACGAAGGCGGTGCGCCGCGCCTGGTGGTGGAAGATGTTTCGGACATTGGCCTTGAGCCAATTGCTTTATCTGGATTGCTTGCCGATGGCCGTGTAGTGGCTGCGGGCCGTCGTTCGAGCGACGACCGCGACCGGCTCTTCGCCATCTCCCGAAGCGGTGAGATCGAAGTGCTTTTCGAGCATGAGCGATACGATGTCGGCGGCCCTATTGTCGAGCCGCGCACCAACCGCGTGGTAGGCGTGA
>CALBSY010000478.1 GCA_937967725.1 uncultured Alphaproteobacteria bacterium
CTTTCGGCGGCGGCGCTCTGTGCCTCGGACACCTGCGCGTCGACTTGCTCAACACCGGTGCCGGGAACTTCGAAGCCCGTCAGAATGCCCGCCGCGCCCAGCGCGCCTGCAAAGCTCAGAAGCATCAAGGCCAACAAGGCCAAAATGGCCGGCCAGCGCAGAATGAACGTCATGAGGTCCCCCTTGCCTCACCCAGCAGACGGCGATCCTATACGCACTCGTTGCAGCCCGCCAATGGCCGGAAGAAAGCGTTTTGATTCAGCATTCTTCTGTTGCGCGAAGAGCGCAACGGGAGCGCGCAGACGGTTGCCGGCGGCAGGGAATATCCACAACGATCCGCGCGCGAAACGCGAACAGAGGCGCGCGGCGCACGTTGGTTGAGCGGGCGGGAGGCAACGGAGACCGCCATGCACGTCGCCAAACTTCGCCTTCCCGCCGATGATCGGGGGCTCGTCCCGGCCGGACGCTACTTCGAACGCCTCGCCAGCACCCTGCGCGACAGCAACGCGCGCGAAGCGGCGCTACGGAAAGAACTCGACGCGGAGGACCGGAGGCTGGAGCAGCGCTATCGCCTTTCCTCCGCGTCCCGCGCCAACACGCATGTGCAAGACGCCGAGCGATACGCGCGGCCGTGAGCCTCCGAAATAAGCTCGTCCATCCCGGTTGCGTTGGCGTAATACGCACCCTGGGAGGCAAGTCATGGCGAAGATCAGCGCATGGTTGGCGGCCGCCGCCGCAGCGATCGTACTGGCGATGGCGCCCTACGCGCGCGCGCTTGAGTTCGGCGCCATCGGCCCGCTCATCGCTGCAGCGCTGCTTGGGCTGGGCGCCTGGAGAACGCTGACCGGCAGGAGCGGCGGCATGCGGCTGCTCTGCGGCGCGTGGGGTATCGCGCTGGGGCTGGCGTGGTATGCGCCCTCCTACAACGTTCCGGATTTCGTCCCGGGCATGTTTGCAATCGGCGCGCCAGTCCTCGTCAGCGCGATCGGCCTCGCGCTCGTCGTGCTGCATAAAGAGCAGAAGGCTTAGAGATCGAGCAGCATGCGCTCGGGATCTTCAAGCCCTTCCTTGACCCGCACCAGGAACGTAACGGCTTCCTTGCCATCGACGATGCGATGATCGTAGCTCAGCGCCAAGTACATCATCGGCCGCACCACGACCTGCTTGTCGATCACGACCGGGCGTTCCTGAATCTTGTGCATACCGAGAATGCCCGACTGCGGCGCATTGAGGATTGGCGTTGACATCAGCGAGCCGTAGACGCCGCCATTACTGATCGTGAACGTGGCGCCCTGCAGGTCTTCCAGCTTGAGATCACCGTCGCGCGCTTTCGCGCCGAGCTCACCGATCTCCGCTTCGATCTCGGCCATCGATTTGTGATCGGCGTCACGCACGACCGGCACGACCAAGCCGCGGTCAGTGCCCACGGCAATGCCGATGTCGTAGTAGTTCTTGTAGATGATGTCGTCGCCGTCGATTTCGGCGTTGACGTTCGGGATTTCCTTCAGCGCGGCGATGCACGCCTTCACGAAGAAGCTCATGAAGCCAAGTTTGACGCCGTGCTTTTTCTCGAAACTGTCTTTGTACTTGGCGCGCGCTGCCATGATGGCCGACATGTCAGCCTCGTTGAACGTGGTCAGCATCGCGGCGCTGTTCTGCGCTTCTTTCAAGCGGCGCGCGATGGTGCGGCGTAGGCGCGTCATCGGCACTCGCTCTTCGCGATCGGAAATCACCCGCGTCTGCAGCGGCGGATGGGCGTTCTGATTGGCGGGCGCCTGCGCGCGCTGTTCGATGATCGAGAGCGCGTCAGACTTAGTGAGCCGCCCATCACGGCCTGAGCCGGACATGTTCGACATGTCGACGCCGCCCTCCGCGGCGATGCGCTGCACCGATGGCGGCGCTTGCTTGGCGCCGCTATCGCCGCGCGACGGCGGCTTAGGCGCTTCCGCCTTGGCCGCGGGCTTGGGCTGCGGTTTGGCATCCGCTTTGGCTTCTGGCTTGGGTTCGGGTTTCGCGGAGGCGCCGGCGCCCTCCCCTAACCGTCCGAGCAACGCGCCAATCTCGACCGTCGCGCCTTCGGTGGCGACGATATCTTCGAGCACGCCCGCTTCCGGCGCCGAAACTTCAACGGAAACCTTGTCCGTCTCCAGCTCGACCAGCGTCTCGTCTTTCTTCACGGCGTCGCCGGCCTTCTTCAGCCACTTGGCGACGGTCGCCTCGCTGACGCTTTCGCCTA
>CALBSY010000479.1 GCA_937967725.1 uncultured Alphaproteobacteria bacterium
TCAAGTGGTAAAGGCGTCGCTAGCCGCTTTTAGCCGCTCTCTTCGCCTGCTTCGCCTCGCGCTTGAGGCGGCGCCGTTCTTTCGCCCGTGCGCGCAGATCGCGCAGCTTGTGCCAGAACCTGCGCCCGCGTTCTTTCGGCAGCGGCTCTAGATTACGGCGAAATTCTTCGGCGCAGGCGCGCCAAGAATAGCGCTCCGCCAGTGCGCGTGCGTCCTCCCGCTTCAACTCCAGCGCTTCGAGACACGCCTTACGCAAATCCATGTCCACGACGCCCGCGCCGGTGTTGGGGAGAATGTCTTGTGGACCGGGCGCCACGAAGCCGGCGACCGGCGTGCCGCACGCCGCCGCTTCCAGGATCACCAAGCCGAACGTGTCGGTGAAGCTGGGAAAGACGAACACATCGGCGTCCGCATAATAGCGCGCCAGTTCCTCGCCGAACTTCGGTCCGGTGAAGACGGTGTTCGAGTATTTTTCTTTCAGATTCTCCAACGCCGGGCCGCCGCCGACCACGACCTTCGATCCCGGCAGATCGAGGTTCAGGAACGCCTCGATATTTTTCTCGACCGATACGCGGCCGACATAGGCGAACACCGGTTTCGCCAAATCCTTGAACACGCCGCCGTCGATGCCGCGCTTGGAAGGATGGAATTGTTCGATGTCGACGCCGCGGCTCCAGATCGCGGTGTTGCGGAAGCCCTGCAGCTGCAGCTGCTTCTGCATCGTCGGCGTCGCCACCATGACGCGGCCCGACTTGTCGTGGAACGCGTGCATGTAACGGTAGCCGGCCCACAGCGGAATCCACCGGAAGCGTGCTGTGACATATTCGGGAAATTGCGTGTGGTAGCTCGTGGTGAAGGGAAACTTGTGCTTCAGGCACACCGCGCGCGCATCCCAGCCGAGCGTGCCTTCGGTTGCGATGTGAACCGCGTCGGGTTTGAACTCGAGAAAGCGGTCTTCCACGTCTTCGCGCGCGCCCAGCGCCAGGCGGATCTCCGAGTAGGTGATGAGCGGGACCGTGCGCGGATAATCGGCGGGCGAGACCACCTCGATCTCGCATCCCATCGCTTTTAGTTCGCGCATTGTGCTCGATAACGTGCGCACGACGCCGTTGACTTGCGGCTCCCAGGCGTCGGTAACAAGCATCACGCGGCTGGGCAGCTTGTCGGCGGCGTCGGCGCCGTTTTCGGGCGCGGTTTCCGGCTGTCCCACGTCGGCGGGCGGCGTTTCGGCGTCTGTGCTCACGGCGGTTCGTCTCACCACGGGGGGGCGGGCCGCGCAAGAGGCGCTCGCCGCTTGCTCTCCGGCGCGGCTGCGCGCAAAGGACGCCCATGCATACCGCCCCGCAATCGCCGCCCGCCTCCGTTCTAGATTGGGACGCGCTCGACGCGCTGAAATATCAGGACGAAGACGCCGCGGTGGCGGCGCTGATCGCCGAGCCCCCGCTCGACGCCGCCGCGCGCGACTCGGTAACCGCCGAAGCGCGCGCCTTGGTGAAGCGCGCCCGCGAACAGAAGCGCCGCAAGGGCGTGATGGAGAGCTATCTCGAGGAATATGGGCTTTCCACTAATGAAGGGCTGGCGCTGATGGCGCTGGCAGAAGCCTATCTGCGCGTGCCCGATCGCGAGACGGCGCTTAAGCTGGTGGGCGAGCGCATCGGCGCCGGGCGCTGGGAGGAGCATTTCTGGAAGTCCGATAGCGTGCTGGTGAACTTCGCCACCATAGGGCTGATGGCGACCGGCGGCGTGGTGAAGCTTCCCGAACGCTGGCGCGACGGCGTCGGCGGCGTTGTGGCGAACGTGGTCAATCGGTCGAGCGGTCCGTTCGTGCTCGGCGCGATTGACGTCAGCATGAACATATTAGGCGACCAGTTCGTGCTCGGCCGCAACATCGACGCAGCGCTCAAGCGCGGCAGCGACATGATCCGCGAAGGGCTCGCCGCGCGCTACTCCTTCGACATGCTGGGCGAAGGCGCGCGTACGGCGGCCGACGCCCAGCGCTACCAGCAGAGCTATCTGCGCGCGGTCGAAGCGGTAGGAGAGGCCTCGCAGGGCCGCGGGCCGCACGAGGCGTCCGGCATCTCCGTCAAACTCTCCGCGCTGCATCCACGTTACGAACCACGCCTTGAGGAGCGCGTTTTCGCCGAGCTCTATCCGCGCATGATCGAACTCGCAGAAGCGGCGAAGAAGTGGAATATCGGGATCACCTTTGACGCCGAAGAAGCAGACCGTCTCGTTCTTTCACTCAAATTGTTCGAACGGCTTGCGCTCGAGCCGTCACTGAAAGCCTGGGAAGGCCTCGGTCTTGCGATCCAGGCTTACCAGAAGCGCACGCGCGCACTGATCGAACGGCTCGCCGTTCTCGCGCGCCGCCGCGGCGCTCCGATCCAAACCCGGCTGGTGAAGGGCGCCTATTGGGACGGCGAGATCAAGCGCGCGCAAATCATGGGTCGACCCGACTTTCCGGTGTTCACGACCAAAGCGGCGACCGATGTGCATTACCTCGCCTGCGCGCGCGATCTGATCGCCGCTGGCGGCGCCATCTTCCCGCAATTCGCGACGCACAATGCGCACACCGTCGCCGCTGTCCGCCGCATGACGCAAGCGGCCGGGCTAAAGGCTTACGAATTCCAACGCCTGCATGGCATGGGCGAGGCGCTCTACGCGGCGCTTGAGCCACCGGTGCCGGTGCGCGTGTATGCGCCGGTGGGCGGCCACGAGGACCTGTTGCCTTATCTCGTGCGCCGTCTGCTGGAGAACGGCGCCAACACGAGTTTCGTGCATTCTTTTCTCGACGACGACGTGCCCATCGATGTTGTCGCCGCCGATCCGATAGCAAAGCTGGAGGCGAACCCCGGGCGCCACCGCAAGCTGCCGCCGCCGTCGCAACTGTACGGCCCCAGCCGTCGCAACTCGACCGGCCGCGATTTGTCGATCGAAAGCGAGCGCGCCGCGATCGCCGCCGCGCCGGCGCTCGACCCAACAATCGCGAGTCTCGCGCCGGCTGACGCCCTAGAAGCGGCGCGCTCTGGATTCGAAACGTGGAATGCGCGTGGGGGCGCCGCCCGCGGCGTGATCCTGGAGGCGATGGCAGACGCTCTCCAGGCTGAAGAGGACGCGCTCGTCGGTCTGATCGCGCGCGAGGCAGGCCGCAACCTGCAAGACTCTATCGACGAAGTGCGCGAGGCGGTGGATTTCTGCCGTTACTACGCCGCCGAAGCCAAGCGCTTGTTCGCCGGCCCGCGCGATCTCCCGTCGCCGGCGGGCGAAATCGATCAGCTTGAACTCCGCGGCCGCGGCGTCTTCGTCTGCATCAGCCCGTGGAATTTTCCGCTGGCGATCTTCACCGGCCAGCTCGCCGCGGCGCTGGCTGCAGGCAACGCGGTTGTGGCCAAGCCCGCGGAGCAAACGCCGCGCATCGCCGAAGCGGCGGTAAAATTGTTCTACAAAGCCGGCCTGCCGCGCGAAGCGCTGCAGCTCGTGCAAGGCGACGGCAAGGTCGGCGGCGAACTGGTGGCCGATCCGCGCATCGCCGGCGTCGCCTTCACCGGTTCGACGGAAGTAGCGCGGCTCATCAACCGCACGCTCGCGGCAAAGGATGGCCCCATCGTGCCGCTGATCGCCGAAACGGGCGGGCTCAACGGCTTGTTCGTCGACACCACCGCGCTGAAGGAGCAGGTGGTCGACGATGTGCTGATCTCGGCCTTCAATTCAGCCGGGCAGCGTTGCTCCAGCCTGCGCATCCTCTTTCTGCCGCATGACACGGCGGACGACGTGCTGGAGACGCTGCTCGGCGCGATGGATGAATTGGTGATCGGCGATCCGTCCGATCCGCGCACCGACATCGGCCCCATCATCGACGCTGAGGCCAAGGCCAATCTGGACAAGCACATGGCGCGCATGGCCAAGGAGGCGCGCGTGCTGAAACAGTTGGACGTCTCGCACC
>CALBSY010000480.1 GCA_937967725.1 uncultured Alphaproteobacteria bacterium
GCCAGTCATCTCCGTTTCGATCCAGCCGGGCAGTATAGCGTTGGCGCGCACACCGTGGCGCGCGAACTCGACGGCGATTCCCTCGACAAACCCCAGCACCGCCGCCTTCGAGGCGGCGTAATCCTGATTGCGCGGCGCACCCTGTCCCACCACCATGCTTGACACAGCCACGACCGAACCGCCCGCATCGCCCGCGTCCGCACGCGCCTGTATATGCCGGCACGCCTCGCGCATGGTCCAGAGCATGCCATCCACGTTGATCGCCATCACGCGGCGATAATCGTCGCCGCCGATGTCGAGGAACGACTTCCAGCGATTGCTGACGCCAGCGTTGGCAAAGCAGGCGTCGAGCCGGCCATACTCGGCCAACAGCGCCTGCATCGCCGCCACAACGTTTTCTTCTGTCGATACATCGACGATGCGCGCGCTGACGCGTCCGCCATGCGCGGCGATTTTTTCCTTCGCGCGCGCGTTCTTCTCCGCGTTGGTGCCCCAAATCTCCACAGCGGCGCCGGCCTCGGCCAGGCCTTCAGCCATCCCAAGCCCGATGCCGCCATTGCCGCCGGTGACTAGCGCCACCTTCCCGCTGAGATCGAATGCCTTGAGCATTACCGCGAAACCGGCTGCCGCACGCGCAACTCACTCACCGTGCGGGTGGCGGAATTCATCACCAGCGTGTGCGTGTGAGCGATGCCATTGGCTACACGCACGCCGTCGAGCAGCGAGCCGTTTGTCACCCCCGTCGCCAGGAAAATCGCGTCGGCCGAGCATAATTCGTTCAGCACATAGCGACGCTTGAGGTCGGTAACGCCGGCGCGGTCGGCGCGTGCGCGTTCTTCGTCGTTGCGGAAAACGAGTCGGCCCTGGAATTGACCCCCAACGCACTTCAGCGCCGCCGCCGCCAGCACGCCTTCCGGCGCGCCGCCCTGGCCGACATACATGTCGATGCCCGTTTCCGGTTTGGTGCAATTGATCACGCCGGCCACATCGCCATCGGTGATCAGGTGCACGCGGCAGCCTACTTTTCGCAACGCGGCGATGATTTCGGCATGGCGCGGCCGATCCAGCACGCAAACGCCGATGTCCTCGACTTTCACGCCCTTCGCCTTCGCCAGCGCCTTGGCGTTGTCGTCCGCGGGCTTGTCGAGATCAATGACGCCTTCCTCGAACCCCGGCCCTACCGCCAGCTTATCCATGTACGTGTCCGGCGCATGCAGCAGGCCGCCGCGCGGCGCGAACGCGATCACGGCTAGCGCATTCGCCATGGCTTTTGCGGTCAGCGTCGTGCCTTCGAGCGGATCGAGCGCAATGTCGAGGGCGTCGCCTTTGCCCGTGCCGACTTCTTCGCCGATATAGAGCATCGGCGCTTCGTCGCGCTCGCCTTCGCCAATAACGATCCGGCCCTTCATAGGCATGGCGTTGAGCGCAGTACGCATCGCATCGACCGCAGCTTGATCCGCGGCCTTCTCGTCACCCCGGCCGGCCAGCTTAGCGGCGGCGATTGCGGCGGCGATCGACACACGCGCGGCGGAAAAAGCGAGATCGTCGGTAATTGTCATCATTGGCTCCCGAAGCGCCAAGGCGTTTCGACGCCTAGGCGCGCCCCGTCAAGACCTTACTCCGCCGCGGCCGGCGATGCGTTGGACTGTAGAAAACGCTTCAGATTGCGTGCGGCCTGCCGGATGCGCTGCTCGTTCTCCACCAGCGCAATACGCACGAAGCCGTCGCCGTACTCGCCGAAGCCGGCGCCAGGCGCCACCGCGATCTCCGCGCCTTCCATCAATCTTTTGGCGAACTCCACCGAGCCCAGATGCTTGAACTGCTCCGGCAGCGGCGCCCAGCAGAACATTGACGCCGTCGGTTTCGGCACGGCCCAACCGGCTTTGGCGAAACACTCCACCAACACGTCGCGGCGATGTTTGTAAGTCTCGCGCATCTCGGCGACGCAGTCCTGCGGCCCGTTCAACGCCGCCGCCGCCGCCACCTGGACCGGCGTGTAGGCGCCGTAATCCAGATACGATTTAACCCGCGCCAGCGCCGCGATCAGCCGCTCATTGCCTAGCGCGAAGCCAACGCGGAAGCCCGCCATCGAATAGGTTTTCGACAGCGTATTCACCTCAACCGCCACGTCGGCGGCGCCGTCAACCTGCAGCACCGAAGGCGGTGGCTCCCCCTCGAAGTAAATCTCCGAATAGGCCATGTCCGAGAGCACGAACATCTCGTGCTTCTTCGCAAACGCGACGGCGTCCTTGTAGAAATCCAAATCGGCGGTTTGCGCCGTGGGATTGGCCGGGTAGCACGTCACCATCGCAATCGGCGGCGGCACAGAATGACGAACCGCCCGCCCAATGCCCGAAAGATATTGCTCCGGCGAGTGCGCTTCGATCGAACGGATGACGCCGCCCGCGATAATGAAACCGAACGCATGAATCGGATACGAGGGATTGGGTGAGACGATCACATCGCCTGGCGCCGTAATCGCTTGGGCGAGATTGGCGAACCCTTCCTTCGACCCCAGGGTTGCAACGATCTGCGTATCCGGGTTGAGTTTCACGCCAAAACGGCGCGCGTAATAGCCCGCCATCGCCTTGCGCAAGCCTGGAATGCCGCGCGAGGCCGAGTAGCGGTTGGTGCGCGGCTTGCGCGCCGTTTCGCACAATTTCTCGACGATGTGTTCCGGCACAGGTAGGTCTGGGTTGCCCATGCCGAAATCGATGATGTCCACGCCCTCGCCGCGCAGCCGCGCTTTGAGCCGGTTCACCTCCTCGAACACGTAAGGCGGCAGGCGGCGGATTTTATGGAAGTCGGAAGCGCTCATCGCCGCGGCGATCAGTCCGGATGCGCTTGGCGCGCCTGTTCCAGATCCTCGATCGCCTCCTGCACGAACTCAGTTGGCTGGACGTCAGCCTCCGAAGCCGGCGCCGAGCGCGGATGCGCCTTCATCGCTTGTCTTGCGGCAATCAGTTCGGCTTCGACTTTAGCCCAGTGCGCAGAATCTGTGTTGGCGTCTGCCGTGCGCGGCACGTCGCGCAA
>CALBSY010000481.1 GCA_937967725.1 uncultured Alphaproteobacteria bacterium
CTATGTCGAAGTGTTCGACAATCCCCCCGCGCGCGAGGGCGAAGAGATTGAGCGTCAGGAGATTTTTCACGGCTGGCTGTTCGCCTCGAGCCCCGGCCTCAACGCGCTTGATCATCCCACCTACGATATCTGGGCCATCGACTGCCGTAGCTGAACGCGTAGCGCACGCTTCATTCCGCTCTCAGTCTTATCGCCGGTGAGCTTCGCGCCGCTCGGACTCAGCTAAAGTGCGCGCGAGGGCGCGGCTGCTTCAGGCGCGCCGAGGGAGGAAGCACATGCGCGTCATGGGCCACAACGTACTCGCGATCGTCGCTGCGGCGATCGCCATCTACGCCATCGGATTTGTTATCTACGGACTGCTTATCCCCGCCGAACAATACATGGCGATGGCCGGCCTGAGCGAAGATGACGTGGCGGCTGGGCAATGGAAGATGCCGCTCGGCGTCATCATGCCTATCTTGATCGCCATCGGACTCTCGCTCGTGATCAAATGGCGCAACCAGCCGGGCTGGATGGCGGGGGCAATGGCGGGTTTTCTGGTGGCGCTGTTCTTCTTGTTCGCCGAACGGCTCTACGGCTTCGTGTACAGCGCGGAGGATGGGCAATTATTGATGATCGATAGCGCGCACGCCTTCGTCACCGCCATCGTTGCGGGCGCTATTCTCGGCGCATGGAAATAGCCTTGATCGACTCGCATGGCCGTTCGCGCTAAGCGGGCGGCCATGCGCATCCTTTGCACAAATGACGACGGCATCCACGCGACGGGCTTGGCGATCTTGGAAAAGATCGCACGCACGTTCTCGGATGATGTCTGGGTGATTGCGCCGGAAACCGAGCAATCCGGCGCTTCTCGGGCGCTGACGCTCACGGCGCCAATCCGGGTGCGCAAGGCCGGCGCCAAGCGCTTCGCTGTCACCGGCACGCCCACCGACTGCGTGTTGTTGGGCGTGGAGCACCTGATCGAGGGCGGGCCGCCTGACCTGGTGCTTTCGGGCGTCAACCGCGGCCAGAACATCGCCGAGGACGTAACGTTCTCCGGCACCATCGCTGGCGCGATGCAGGGCATGCAACTCGGCATTCGCGCCATTGCGCTCAGCCAAGCGCGCGGTTTCCGCGGCGAGGAGACGCCGATTCAATGGGAGACTGCTTCGACTTACGGCCCCGGCATTGTCGGCCAACTCCTGAAGCAGGGTTGGCCCAAGGACGTGTTGATCAACGTCAATTTCCCCGACGCGGCGCCCGAAGAGGTAACGCAGGTTGAGGTCACCACACAGGGGCGTCGCGATCAGCACATCATCTACGCCGACAAGCGCACCGACCCGCGCGGCGGCGCGTATTTCTGGCTCGGCTTCCGCGGCAAGCTTTCCAATCCGCCGGACGGCACCGACTTGCGCGCAATCTACGAGGGGCGCATCTCGGTGACGCCGCTTCATATCGATCTGACCCATATGGAGACGGCGCACGCTCTCAAGGGCGTGCTTGGCGGCGCGCCGCCAAAGGCGGACGGATGACCGACCCCGCGCGTCTCATGCGGTTCGTGCTGGAGATGCGCCAAGCCGGCGTTACCGATGCGCGCGCGCTTTCGGCGCTCGAACGCACGCCGCGCTCGCATTATGCGCCGTCACACCTGGAAGGCTTGGCCCTCGACGATGTCGGTTTGCCGCTGGCGCACGGGCAAACGATGACGAAACCTTCGACCGTGGGCCGGATGATCGCTGCGCTCGACGTGCAGGAGACCGACGTCGTGCTTGAGGTGGGCGCGGGCTCGGGT
>CALBSY010000482.1 GCA_937967725.1 uncultured Alphaproteobacteria bacterium
AGAGCGTCGTCGCCAGCAGGATCGCGAGCCCACTCCAGCGAATAACCGGATCGTTTCGTTGTAGTCCAATAGCGAATGCCGCGGCCCCGAACAGCGCCCAGATCGCGGAGTAGATCCACAATTCAACTTCGCCGGCGCTTGCTGTGCTCGTCGCCGCGCCATGCTGCAGCCACCGCGCGACGAGAGTGACGGCGACGAAAAGGTGCACGACGCAGGCCAAGGTCGCCGCGCGCGCAAACCAATCCGGCCAACGTAGGTGAGGGACGCGCGGCGCGATCGCGCTCAGCCAGGCGGCGAGCAAGAGCGCGGCAAGCGCGGCGGCGACGGAGAGAGGTGTTGCGAGCGGGGCAGGCTCGACGCCCCACCACGGATTGAACAGCAGCCAAAGCCCGAGCGCCGAGAACGCCAGCGCCGGCCAGACCGCGGCGGACCAAAGCGCCTGTAAATCGAAAAGATAAGGTCGCACCGTCTCACGCGCGGGCGCGCGCTCGGTGAGTTCCGAGCCGGCCAGGACGAACATCAGCGGCCAGAGCGCGTGTGCGAATCCTTCTAGCCCGAATAGCGGCTCGCCGTTGTCCATGCCGCCAAGGTGATATAGCCACCGGATCGCCGCATGGCCGAAGCTCCACGCAAACATAAGAGCGGCGGAGGCGGTAGCGAAGCGCGCCGCCGAGGATTCGCGCGACAGCGCGCGGCCGAGCGCCAGCGATAACAGTACAGCGGCGAGCTGCGCCAATGTCGCTAGACCGGTTTCCCAAGCACCGGTCGTCGTTCCCGGTTGCAAGCCCCACCAAGGATGGCGAATAACAAGCAAGATCGATCCTGCGGCGATCAACCCAGCCCATGCGCATCCCCGCATGACGAGCGCAAGGTCCTGCGTGAACGGCCCGTCTGCGTGCTTCACCATGCGCATGCGCGCCGCCATGGATACAGCGAGCGCGGCGGTAACGAACAGAAGCGCGTAGACCGCGCCTTCGAGCAGTCCGACCGGCGCTGTCGCCATCGCCGCGCCGTGGGTGATGCGGCGAATTTCAAGCACTGCCCACATCAGCGCGAATACGCCGCCTGCCGCGGTGTAAAGCCGGGCCGCGTAACGTTGATGGCCGTAGAGCCGCCACGCGGCGGCAAACGACAGGGCGGCGGGCGCGGCGAACGCGAGGGTCAGCGTGTCGAGCAGGGGCGGCCCGAGCGCTTGCGCCGACGGCGCGCCCCACCAAGGATTGAATGCGTAGCCCGGAATCAACAGCGTGTAAGCGAGACCAACGCCCATGAGCGCGTGCCCGCGCCATTGGCCGATGATGCTGAGTTCCTGACCCGGGCGCGCCAGAACGACATGGCCGGCGGCGATCAGCGCCAGCGCGCGCAACGAGGATTCGGTGAAGAGGTCCAGCCGTGCGCCGGCCCCGCCGGCCGCAACATAGCGCAGCGCCAAGAAGGCGCTGATCAGAATGATGATCATTGCTGCGGCGGATAGGGCGTCGCGATAGGGCGATCGGGGTTCGGCGTCAGCGAAATAGCCGGCGCCGAACAGCATTGCAGCCGCGGCTGCGAGGATCACGAGCGCCCCCAGGATCGGAATCGCGCCGGTAAGAACCGGGCCAATCAGGCTCGGCGACACCGCATGCGCGACAGCGATCGCCGCCGCGGTGAGCGCCGCGTAGCGCAGCATGCGCCAGCCGCGCCACACGAACGCGCTTGCAAACATGAGCGCAGCACCTGCGTGCGCCGCCGCGCGCGTTTCCGCGGGAAATGCCGACTCTACCCCGAGCAGCACCAGCGCCGCGCCAGCGCCAGCCCAGAAATCGACGACGCGCTGAGTGCGTTCGGTGTCCGCGTCGCGTGAGCTCTGCCATGCGGCGGCGAACAAGATCAATGCGCCGGCGAACAACGCCGCCCAAGCGGATAACGAATGCCAATCAGGACGCGAGAACGCCGCGAACGCGGTTAGCAACGCCGCGCCGATTGCGCCCGTTGCGGCCACTGGCGCGCGCCATGTGCGATGCGGGCGTGCGCCGAGTGTGGCGACCACGATGAAAAGCGATGCAAACAGAATGAACGGATAGAACTCCGCACCGAGCGGGCCGAACAGAAAGCGCGTCCGCACAAACCAGGTGAAGCCGAACACGAGCAGAATGATCGACACAATCAATGTGACGGGGACGGCCACGCGCGCCCGCACGGCGGCGGCGCAACGGGAAGACGAGCTGGCCCCGGCGCTCGG
>CALBSY010000483.1 GCA_937967725.1 uncultured Alphaproteobacteria bacterium
CGACATTGCGGTGCGTCAGCACCACGCCTTTAGGTTTGCCGGTGCTGCCGGATGTGTAGAGGATCGCCGCCATGTCAGCGTCGATAACCCGGTGCGGTGGCGGCGCATCCGGCACGCCGGCGTCGCTCCACGCCAGAACGGACACGCCGTCTACTTCGCCGGATTGGCCGCCGATGGCGAACACTGTCGTCAAACCGGGGCAAGCGGTCAGCATTTCACTCAGCGGCGCCAGGCGATCGGCGGTCGTCACCAGCATGCGCACGTCGCAGTCACGTAGAATGTGGCCCACCTGATCAGCCTTCAGCGCCGGATTTACCGGCACGAACACGGCGCCAGCACGGCTGGCGGCGAACAACGAAACCACCGCCTCCCAGCGCTTCTCGCAATACACTGCGACCCGCTCGCCGCGGCCGATTCCCGCGGCAAGCAACTCGCCCGCGAAACCCGCGATGCACACCTCCAGCTCGGCGTAGCTGAGCGAACGCTTCGAGCACGCCAGCGCCGTCCGTCCGGCATGCGTGTGCGCTCTGTGCGCTGGCAGGTGGTGAACGAGGCGGCGCATGGTTACCCACAGCGCGCCGAACATAGCGCGCACATGCCACTCCTATTGCGCCGAACAGCGCCGATCAATCGCGCGCACGAGACAGGCGTTCGCCTGCGCGTTTATTTGCGTTTACAGTGCAGCGGGAAATCCGGCATAGCTGCGGGCGTTCGAGAAGCGGGCGGGGATCCGATGAATATCGGCGACAAGGTTAAGGCGATCCTGGACGAAGCGCTGGCGCTCGATGGGCGCAGCGCGGAGTGGGACGAAAACACCGCCCTGCTCGGCAGCCTGCCCGAGTTAACCTCGATCGCCGTGGTCACGGTGCTGCTCTCGCTCGAAGAGGAGTTTGGCATCGTGTTCGCCGACGATGAGCTCGACGCCGACACCTTCGCCTCTTTGGGAAGCTTGACGCGCTTCATCGAAGGCAAGCTCTCGGTAGGGGCTGCCTGAGCTCATGAGCCAGTTGCGCCTGGGCGAAGAGCGTTTGTCGCTCGCAAAGGCGCTTAAGGAAGCCGCTGCCGCCGATCTCGCCGCTGCAGCGCCTGACTATCTCCAACGCTTTCCGCTAGAGCCATACATCGCGGAACTGGAGCATCACGGCCGTCCGCATCGGTTTTACGAGTTCACGCCACGGGCGCTCGAGATCAATCGGGAGATGCATGCGGCCTACCCCGACACCGCAGTTGAACTCTATAATCGGATGTTGCTGGCCCACTGCATTGTGCGCTCCGAGGCGCACAAGGGCCACATCATTATCTCGACCATCCATCCCTACATTCTCGAGGACTTCGACCGAATTCTGAAAGCCTTAGGGCGTCCACGCGCTGGATACTACAAACGCGACAACCACCTGTTTCGTCGCGACCTGGCCATCGCGCGCCTAAAGGTTTTGCCGAACGGCTTTGAGTTCTACGATCTGGACGCCTGCATAGCCCGTCGCGAGATGCTAAAGGGCGGCGTTAGAGGACTCTTCCGCTATGCGGCCGCGTTTCGAACCGGCCTTCTTGCCCCACTCTATCCACTCTACGAACCGCACTGGGATCGCCGGTATGTGCGGTATTTCTCCGCCGAAGAGTACGAACGCTGCTGCCTGCGCATGGCCGACATGCTGGCGGTCAATCCCAGCGTTCGCGCCGTTGTATCGCCGAGTTGGTGGTACGATCCGCAACTGAAGCCGATCTCGCCGGAGCTATGGTTTGTGCGGGAGATCGCCGAAGCCGGCGGCGCGCGCTTCATGCTGATCAGCAATCCGAGCCCGGTGATCATTTCCGATGCGCTGGCGTTCTCGCCGCTGCGCAAGAGCTTGCATGCACAAGGCAAATACAACCCGCGCGGCTATTTGATGGTGTGGCCGCGCAAGGCCATGATCGCCTGGGCCAAACGCACGCGCCAGGAAAAGCCAGATTTGGAATCGCGCGGCGTGCCCTGCAGCGACGCCTAGAAGTACGGTTGAAGGCCCCCGCGGCGGCGAAGGTCGACCGTGGCGCAATGGAAGCGGGCGTCGCAGCGGCTTTGCGGTTTCCTCGACCACGACGTGCTTTTCGTCGAGCGACAACACATTCATCGAAAGCCACAAGAACGACTGATAGCCGGGATCGTCCTTCGGGAAAGTCGAACGAGGCGCATCCACCAAATCCCAGCCGCCCTTCTTCAGAACGTCCGGCATGTATTTGAGCGGCCGGTCCGGGTTGGTCATGATGAGGCCAGGGCGCAGCGGCACGAACGTCGCGTCGATGTGCAGCGCGCGGTCGTCTTCGAACTCGACGACGTGAAACCGGTATTGATCACCGAAATGCCGCTCCAGCCATTCGACGCCGAAGCGGTTGGTGACATGGCTGAGCTGAATGAACACGTCGCGCCCGCAGCGCGCCATATCCGCGACGTCGAAGAGCGGCTCGTACTCTGTTATCACGTATTCTTCGCCGCGCTTGTAGTCCTTGTTGAACGCGCGATCGTCAAGCCGGGGTTTGGGCGCCGTCGTCCAGCGCGCGCCGCGCTTGAAATAGTCTTTCACCAACTCGCGATAGGCGAAGAACTCAAAATAGCGCGACCTCATCGCCATCGTGGCTTCGAGAATTTCGTCGCCGAATACGATCAACACGTCGCGCGGGTTGGCTTGGCAATTGCCCCCCGGCGAACTCCACTCGGGCGTCCCGAACGGGGCGGTGTGCACTATGGCTTCGGGCCGCCGCACGGTAGCGCCAAATTGTTCAATGATGCTCACGAATCCCGCGAGCTGCTGCTTGGCCTTTGCGTAGGATTCAGGCGGTACAAGCTTTCCGCCTGACATCGAGTGGTAGAGCTTGCCGGCGCGCACATGCTCCTCGGGTTTCACCGCGCCGAGGCCGATCTCCCAGGGGAGGATGGCCGCGCCGTCGAGCACGCCAACGATGACCTCCTCCAGCGGATCCCACTCGTTGTACGAATTCACCACCGGCGTCGCGCGCGCCGCTGGCTGTTTCGAGAGTTGCATCTGGTCTGTCATGAGGAGGCGCCCTGTCCGTCCCGCTTAACGCGCGGCGTTCGGCCCCGCAATGCGGCGCGCCTCAGAGGTGTTCGCCCCACACGCGGTAAATTTACCTTAGCCGTTCCCATTTGCTGCAAGATCGTAGAGATTGCGCGCGCTTGGACGGGGGCGTCTATGAATGTGGAGAACGGCGGTCCGAAGCGGCCGGACGTGGCGAGCGCGTTTGCAGGCGCACGCGCCGCGCTCTCGCGTCTCTTGTCGGCTTCGTGGCTGCGCAACCCGCGCGTGATCGCCGCGGCCCTTGTTCTGGGTGGGTTGGTCTGCGCCGCGATCGGCTACGCCATCGCCCGCAGCCCGCTGCCCCACGCCATGCGGGTGTCGGTGCTCGACCCCGCCGCCGTGACGATGCGCCGTTGGCTGGGTCAGCGCGACCAAGCGCACTGGGAGCGCTACGAGACCCATCTCGGTCCGTTCCAGGTCGTGCGTGCGCGAATTGCTGATGAGGCTGATGGGGCCATGGCCGCGCGCGAGGAACTCGATGGCAACCTCGTCTTCCTCACCCAACGTGGCGCGATGAGCGTGCTCACCGAAGCGAAAGAACTGCACGCACTCGCAATTTCTCCCCCTATGAACAACGACGCGCTGCGCGCCGCGAACCTGCCGGGACTTAATTACGATTTTTTCCGCGCGCTCGATCTTCTCGCCATTCAGACCGCGCCGAGCCAATTCGATCTCTACGTCAGCTACAACAAATTCGTCGCGGCGGACTCGTGTTTCCAGATCGCTGTCGGGCGCATCGGCATGAGTGTCGACGACGGCGGTGTGACGCCGGCGTCGGATTGGGAGGAAGTCTTCACCACCCAACCATGCGTGCCGCCGCGCGTGACGCCGGACGTGTTCATTGGCCTGCAAAGCGGTGGGCGGCTGGTGCGCTATGACGAGCGCACCATTCTGTTCTCGACCGGCGACCTTGAATTTGACGGCGTCCTCTACCCGGGCATGGAAGAAGCGCCCAACGGTCCTCAGGATCCAAGCTGGGACTTGGGCAAGATTATCGCGCTGGATATCGAATCCGGACGGGCTACGCATTGGGCGAGGGGTTTTCGCAACCCGCAGGGCTTGCACCTCGATCGTCAAGGCCGCCTCTGGGAAACCGAACACGGACCCTATGGCGGCGACGAAATCAATCTCGTCCGACGCGGCGGCAACTACGGCTGGCCGAACGTCACCTACGGCATGCGCTACAACCCGCTCTACGATAACTGGCCGCTCAACCCGACCCATGGCGGTCACGAAGGATACGATCGACCCGCCCACGTGTTCGTGCCGGCGATCGGTGTTTCGCAGCTGATCCAGCCGTCTGAAGAAGCGTTTCCATTCTGGCGCTCGAGCTTGCTGGTGCTGTCCATGCGTGCACGCGCGCTTTATGCCGCGCGGCTCGACGGCGACGAGATCGTCTATGCCGAACCCCTGCCGATGGGCGCCCGCTTGCGCGACATAATCAACCGCCGAGATGGGGAGATCGCGATTGTTACTGACGGGGGCGCGCTGATCCGCATACGTCCGATTGAGAATGGTGAGGTGTCCTCTGAGCCATTTGCGATCGCGGACCTGCGTCATGGCGACAGGCGCGAGCGCCTTTCACCGGCTCAAGCCGGGCAGCGCGTATTCGCCGCCAATTGCGCGTCTTGCCACAGCCTCGCCGGCGCAACCGGAGCCGGACCGCCGCTCAATGGCGTTGTCGGACGCGACATTGCAGCGACGGACTATCCCTTTTCGCCGGCGCTCGAAGCGGCGGATGGGGCCTGGACCGCACAACGGCTGACGTCGTTCCTGACTGAGCCCGAACCACGCTTATCCGGGACGACCATGCCCGCCCCCCAGCTCACGCGCGAGCAAGCACGCCAGATCGTCGCCTACCTGCGCACGACGGACGATTAGCGGCGTTCGCCAATCGAGCGATCATTCCCCGCGTTGGGCGCGCCGTCTTGAAGGCCGCTTCGGCGGCATGGTATCGCTTTTCCGCCACGAACAATTTGGGGCGGGGAAGATGCCAGAATTGGCCAAACCTTATGTCGTCCTGCGCAATGCGCTGGATCAAGACGATGTCGGGTTTTTGCGCGCGGCGTGCAAGACGCGCCTGGGCGCGGATGGCATTCCCTGCTTCGCGCTGATCGACCATCGGAAGCATCCGACGTATCTGAAGATCGAGCGTCAGATCACCGAACAACTCGGTGAACCGATCCACTATCTGAACGATTTCTATATCTACACCGACAACACGTTCAGAACCGGCTGGCACATGGACACCGAACTGTTCACGTTCGAGTTCGCGGTCAACGCCTGGATCCTGCTGTCGCCGGATAGAATTGAGAACCCGCTCGGCTTCATTCCGGACATCAACGTCGACGCAGACCACTACTTTCACAGCGTCAATATCGATGGCGACGATTGCACGTTCCGCAACTACCGCACCGGAAAGACGCAAACGCGTTCGCTTCAGGACATCGAAGCGCGCCAGATGCACACGCCGGAAATCAATGTCGGCGACATCCTGCTCATCAATCCGAAGCTTTATCACAAAACCAACGTCGAGACGCCGAAGCATGCGTTCGCGCTCAAATTCGTTTATGGCGGCAGCCGGAAGGGCTGCTTGTCGCCAAAACAGGTGCCGTCAATTCTTTGGCCTGAGGTGAAAACCTTCAACGAAGTGATCAACAACTCCCCGACTTGGGACGATTTCGTCGACGGCCTGCGCGAGCAACTGAAAACCGAGGACGGGCGGACCAAGTTGAGCTCGGGCTTCTACCCCGAAAAGTTCGACCTCTATCGCCGCATGGTCGAAACCCTCTAAGCCTAAACCACTTTGCCTTTTGCCGCGCGTCATGCATGGAAGGCGCAATGCATGACGTCATTATCATCGGCGGCGGCCATAACGGCTTAGTCTGCGCGGCCTATCGCGCGGAGGCCGGTCTAAAGGGCTTGTTGTGGATGCGTCGCGACGTCGTCGGCGGCGCAGCCGTGACGGAGGAGTTTCACCCCGGCTTCCGCAATTCTGTGGCCGCGTACACTGTCTCGCTCCTCAATCCGAAGGTCATCGCCGATCTCGATCTACACCGGCACGGCCTTCGCATCGTTGAGCGCAAAGTCTCGAATTTTCTGCCGCTGCCGGATGGGCAATACTTCATGTCCGCCCCCGGCATTACACAAAGCGAAGTTGCACGCTTCTCCAATCACGACGCGATGCGCTTACCTGAGTACGAGCGACGGCTCGAAGCCATTGCGGATGTCGTGCGGGCGCTGGTCTTGCAGCAACCACCAAACTTAGTTGAGCACGGCCTCGCTCGCGCCGTTGAAGAGAGCTTGCGCGCGGCAGGCCTGGCTGGGCGCCTCAACAAGCTGGACCTGACCGCCAAGCGCGACCTGCTCGACTTGTTCTCCAAGTCCGCCGGCGAATGGCTGGACGGCTGGTTCGAGAGCGATCCGGTCAAGGCGCTGTTCGGCTTCGACTCGATCGTCGGCAATTACGCCAGCCCCTACACGCCCGGCTCGGCCTACGTGCTTCTCCATCATGTGTTTGGCGAAGTGAACGGCAAGAAGGGTCTTTGGGGGCATGCCATCGGCGGCATGGGCGCCATCACCCAAGCGATGGCCGCCTGCTGCCGCGAACGCGGCGTCGAAATCCGCACCGGCGTTTCGGTGAAAGAACTGATGGTCGAGCGCGAGGCGCAGCGCGCCGGCGGCGTCACCATACGCGAAACTCCAGTGGTGCGCGGCGTTGTGACAGATGCAGGCGAAGCGTTGTTAGCGCGCGCCGTGGTCTCCAATTTGAATCCTAAGCTTCTGTTCGCGCGCATTGCGCCACCGAATGCGATCCACGAGGACTTCAGCGGTCGCATCCGCCGTTACAAAGTCGGCTCGGGCACCTTCCGCATGAATGTGGCGCTTGCCGACCTGCCGCGCTTTTCGTCGAAACCCGAACCGGGCGATCACCTCACCGCCGGCATCATCATCGCGCCCACGCTTGCCTATATGGACCGCGCCTTCGACGACGCGCGCAAGCTCGGCTGGTCGCGCGAGCCGATTGTCGAGATGCTCATTCCATCTACGCTGGACGAAACGCTCGCCCCGCCGGGCCAGCATGTCGCCAGTCTGTTCTGCCAGCATGTGCAGCCGGAGCTCTCGGGCGGCCGTTCGTGGGACAATCATAAGGAGGAAGTCGCCGACCTCATGATCGCCACTGTGGACAAGCACGCCCCCGGCTTCGCAGCGTCGGTGTTGGGCCGGCAGGTATTCTCGCCGCTCGACCTTGAACGCACGTTTGGGCTTGTTGGCGGCGACATCATGCATGGCGCGCTTTCGCTCGATCAGCTCTTCAGCGCGCGCCCAGTGCTGGGCCATGGCGACTACCGCGCCCCGATCAAGAATCTCTTTCTATGCGGCTCGGGCACGCATCCCGGCGGCGGCGTCACCGGCGCGCCCGGACACAACGCCGCCCGCGTCATCGCCGCTGACTTTCGCGCCGGACGGGTTCGTTAGGGCGTCTGCACCGTTTCACAATCGACTTGCGTTGCGTTCAGCCGGCCGGTGGGCGTCCAAGCGTCGGTTCCGATCGGTCTCACATACTCTGTGCGCACCCAATGATCGCTATCGGTGATCTCGAATACCGCCTTCCAGTCCTGGTCGCGCGCCGGATGCACCTGCCACATCACCATGTCGCCGTCGCGCATCTGCGCACGCAAATCTTGCCCCGGCCCCCCGTTGGTGTGCGCCCAGACCATTGTCCAAATTCCTGTCTCCGGATTCACGAGCCGCAAGTTGGCGCCACGTCCCAATGCAGCCGGCTGGCCTGGTATCTGCACGTCGAACCATTCGTCGTAGACCGCCCATCCTTCCAGCGCCCAGCGCCCCTTCCAATAGGTCGGCGCGGTTGGACCAAAGGCGTTGCGTTCCGGATGGTAGCGCTGTGCATCGATGCGAAAGCAGCCGATCAGGAATTCAAACTCTTCCAACTGCGCGGGCGCGGCGGGCGAACGGGCGCCAATCTCCCAGCCGGCGGCAATCAACACGGCAAGTCCAGCCGCGAACGTGGTCAGCATGGCTTACCTCCGTTTCCAGCCGTCCCATTCGAACTGACGCTTCGGCTGGGCTCCCGTCCGCATCGACAGATCACGCCTTAGGCGCGACGAACTGCCCAAAGAAAAACGCCCCGGCCGTGGCCGGGGCGTTCTCTCGTGCGAGAAGCTAGAAGCGCTTACCAGCGCATCCAGGTGTTGGCGATGTGCTCTGCCGAAGTCCAAGCGCCGTCGTTGGCGTTGTCTTGCAGTGAACCGCCATTCAGGTTGAAGCGGACGCCAAAGCGCCAGGTGTCAGCGTCGTAGTCAACCGGAGCATCGGCGTCAGTGTTGGTGTAGCCGCCGAACAATTCAACGTTGTTGGCAAACTGATAGGCGCCGCCGAGCGAAAGCTCCGTGACCTCCGTGCTGGCGCCGGCGTCGATGTCGGTGAACGAGGCGCCCGCCGTCAGAGCCAGATTTGGCGAGAAGAAATAAGCGCCGCCTGCGCGATAGGAGGTGCCGTCAATCGAAACGTCGCCGAAATCGGTATGGCCGATCGAGCCATCAAGCGAGATGTTCCCGAACGACGTGCGCCCCTCGACGCCAATCATCGTGGCGCCAAGCCCGTACCAATTGAGGGCGCCAGCGAAGCCGCCGACATCCCAGCCGGCCATGTCGGTCGACAGGTGCGCGGCGGCGTAGCCGTGGCTGTCGTGGCTGAAGCTCCAGTCTTGCAGCGTCGTACGGCCATCGAGCTGCACGGTCATGCCATTCGACATTCCATGAACCACGGCGCCGCCGAGGCTGTAGGCGTCGAAGTCGCTGCCGCCGTCATAGTCGGTGTTTTCGTAGCTCAGTGCGAGGTTGCCGCTGGTGTTGGCGTTAGCCAGGCCAGGAGTCATCATCGCCGCCGCCGCAGCAGCGCCAAGAAGCAAGGTTCTCATTCTAGTTCCCCTATTCCTGCATCGCCGCCGCGTGAAATGGCGGGCGTGTCGGGCGGGGACGATTAGGCGGAGAGCGTTAACGAGACCTTACTCAAGGAACTCTGACACAACAGTTCGGCAACAAAACCTGTCGAGGTGCTACTCTGCTGCAACACTCCGTGGCTCCTCCGCCTGGCGCTTCCAAAGATCGGCATAAAGTCCGCCCTTGGCGATCAGCGCCGCGTGCGCGCCGCGTTCGACAATGCGGCCTTCTTCCAGCACCAGGATCTGATCCGCATCGGCGATCGTCGAGAGCCGGTGCGCAACGACGATGGTCGTGCGGCCGCGCGAAGCTTCTTCAAGCGCATCCTGAACTTCCGCCTCGGTGGCGCTATCGAGCGAGGACGTCGCCTCGTCCAGGATCAGGATGCAGGGGTCCTTCAGGACCACGCGGGCGATGCCGACGCGCTGTTTCTCGCCGCCGCTCAGCTTCAAGCCCCGCTCGCCCACCCGGGTATCCCAGCCTTGCGGAAGGCTCTCGATGAAATGCAGCAATTGTGCGCGGCGCGCCGCTTCTTCTAGGTCGCGCTGTGTGGCGTCGGGGCGGCCGTAGGCGATGTTGTAGCGGATCGTGTCGTTGAACAGCACCACGTCCTGCGGCACCA
>CALBSY010000484.1 GCA_937967725.1 uncultured Alphaproteobacteria bacterium
CCATGCGCCCCGACCAGGCTCCGTCGGCGCTTTGCCCAATCCGGACAAGTCTAGACGCAGTAGCGCGCACGCTGCACCTGACATAGCCTTTGACAGAAATATCGACGCCGCGATCAGGGCGCCCGCCGGCGACGCTCCTGCCCCGCGAAGGCTTGAGGCCAACCAACCCGTTGCACGAAGCGGGAATGCGGATCGAGCCACCGCCGTCGCTTGCATGTGCAATCGGCACTACTCGCGCGGCGACTGCGACCGCGGCGCCGCCCGAGGAGCCGCCGCTGGAGCGGGACACATCCCAGGGATTCCGTGTGGCGCCGCCGAGCAACGGCTCGGTCGTGGCGGTCAACCCAAATTCAGGCGTCGTCGACTTGCCGAACGGAACCAGCCCTGCCGCCAGCAGCGCCTCCATATACGGCGGCTGCTCGTCGGGAACGTAGTTGGCGAAAGCGCGGCTGCCGTACCTAGTTGGCAGTCCAATCACCGGCATCAGATCCTTGATCAACGTCGGGACGCCGCCGAACGGCCCACCCAAGCGTTGCGAAAGACGCGCGCGCGCGTAGTCATAAGTTTCAGCCGCGATGAAGTTCAGCTGCGGATTGACGCGTTCGCTGCGCGCGATGGCGGCGTCCAGCGCCTCGGCCGCGCTGATTTCGCGCGAGCGGATGCGGGCGGCCACGCCGGTTGCATCGAGATCGCCGAGTGCATCGCTGGCGCTCGATACCGCCTGCGGCGCAGGAGTGGAGCAGGCGACGCTTAGCGCGCTTAACGCAGCCGCATGAGCCATCAGCGCGCGGCGTGAAACTCTCATTCAGTATCTCCCCCAAACCTGTTGGCGGGAGACTTGCGCGAGGGCGGCTTCGTCGCAAGAGGGAAGCGCTTGCCTTGGCGTCAACGGCGCGCGAGGAGCATTGCTTCATGTCCCGCATGCGCGCCGATCTTTTGCTCGTGGCGCGCGGCCTCGCCGAGAGCCGCGCAAAAGCGCGCGCGGCGATTGAAGCGGGCGGGGTGAGCGCCAACGGCGCGCGTGTGGATAAACCCTCGGACCTGATCGCGGCGGATGCCGCACTGGAGATGATTCCGCCGCATCCGTGGGTCTCCCGCGCCGGCGTAAAGCTAGCGCATGCGCTGGATGCGTTCGCGATCGATCCGGGTGGGCGGGTTTGCCTGGATATTGGGGCCTCGACCGGCGGATTCACGCAAGTGCTGCTCGCGCGCGGCGCGGCGCGGATCTACGCGGTCGACGTTGGGCATGGTCAGCTGCACGCGACTTTGCGCGACGAGCCGCGGGTAACCAATCTCGAACGCACGGATGCGCGTGCGCTGACGCACGATATAGTAGCCGGGCAGCCTTCGTTGATCGTCTGCGACGTTAGTTTCATCGGCGCCGCGAAAGTTCTCGCCGTGCCGCTTTCGCTTGCGGCCGAACGCGCCGACCTAGTCGTGCTGATTAAACCACAATTCGAGGCCGGCCCCGGCAAGGGCGGCGTCCTCCCGGAAAGCGACGCCCGAGCCGCAGCCAAGACAGCGGTCGCGGCGATTGACGGCCTGCAACAATTCTATGTCGTCGGCCAGACGGATTCTCCGATCCGTGGCGGCGACGGGAATCTAGAATTGCTGCTGCATGCGCGGCGTTAGGCGCCCATCTTTTTCTTCAGGTGATCGATCACTTCGTTCATCGCTGCACTTGGGCTGAACTCGATCGCCTCGTAGTCTTCGTCCACGCGCACGGTATGGCTTGGCGGCCAGTAATAAGCTTCGCCAGCGCGCACGGTTTCTTCCGTACCGTCAGCGTAGCGCACATGGATCGAACCCTTCACCACGGTTCCCCAGTGCGGACACTGACAAAGGTTCTGCGGTTGCCCTTCGAGCAGCGGGGCGGCGTCGGCGCCGGCTGGAAAGCGGATGCGCGCCACGTTCAGATCGCCCCAATCCTGCGCCTGAATGCACACGCCGCCAGCGTCGAGGCGCGTCGGCATCTTGGAAAGTTCCTGCTTCATTGTATGCCTCCCGTACGAGGAACTTACACTGCGCAGAGCTTGGGGGCGATGGCGCAGCGTCGGCTTCGGTTGCTCAGGCGTCAAAAAAAATCGCCCCGGCGTGTGAAGCCGGGGCGAGGCACTGCGTACGAGGGTTCAACTCTTAGTCGGCGCGGCGCCAGACGCCATCGCGGCCGCGGCACATGTAAACTTCTTCGACGTAGCGGCGGCCATAGCGATCGCGGCGCACTTCTTCGCGCACGCGGCAGTCGCGATTGTAGTCGTTGCCGTAATAGCCGTCGCCGTACGGGCCGCCGTAAAGGTCGTCATCGCCGTAATAGGGCTCGTTGTAGCCGGACTGGCTGTAGGATTGCCCGTAGTACGGATCGTAAGCGCCTTGCGGAACTTGGTCGCAGCGTGCGGTGTTGCGGCCGATCGCACCGCCAGCGACCGCGCCCACTACGGCCCCGAGCACGCGCCCTTCATCGCGCGTCGAGCGGCTGCCAGCCGCGTTGTGGCCGAGCACGGCCCCGAGAATGCCGCCGATCACAGCCCCCCCCGCCGTGCGGTTGTTGCGGGATTGCTGGCATTGATAATGGTTCGCGACGTGCTCGTCGTGATACGTCCGATATTGCTGGGCGCTCGCGGGCTGCACGCTCATAAGGGCGGCCGCCATGGCTGTCGCGGCGACAAATACTTGACCTCGCATTGATAGCGCTCCTCTTCCTCAGGGCGAACAAGAGCAAAATCAGTCTGAACGGCACATGAAGCGCTTAAACCGCCTCGCCCGCGCCCGGCCCGCCCCAGCGCGGCCGAACGCCGCCCCGGCCGCGCCGGTGGAGCGGGTGCTGGCGATTGCGGCCATGGGCGCCCGTGGAGATTCAACCGCCGGGGGCGAGGACGGGCCGATTTACGCGCCCTACGCGCTCCCGGGTGAGCGGGTCTGGGCGCGGGTGACCGGCCATCGCGCTGAAGTTCTGGAGGTGCTCGACGCCAGCCCGGAGCGCCAGGAACCGGCGTGCCGCCACTTCGGGCGCTGTGGCGGGTGCCAACTGCAACACTGGCGCGAGCACGCCTATCTAGCTTGGAAGCGCGAGCAAGTAGCACAGGCTTTGGCCAAGCGTGGCTTCGGCGGCGCGGAAGTCGATCCGGTTATTCCGGCCTGGGGCGAAGGCCGCCGCCGCGCGGCGTTTCACGCCGGACGGCAGAACGGTCAGGTGCGCATCGGATTCATCGAGCGCGGCGGCGCGCGATTAACCCCGATCGCGCAATGTCCGGTGTTGGCGCCCGCGCTGGAAGCAATTGCTCTGCGCCTTCCGCGGTTGGCCGAACTTGCGTTGCCGGCGCGCGGCGAGATCACGCTGCAATGTCTGCTCACCGATTCCGGCGTTGATGTTGCGATCAAAGGCGCGGGCCGGGTCGAACTACACAACCGCGCCACGCTGGAAGCCCTTACCAGCGTTGCGCATGAACTCACCCTCGCACGCCTCTCGATCGATGGCGAACCGATCGTCACGCGCGCCAAGCCAGTTCTGCGCATGGGGCGGAGTTTGGTCACGCCGCCGCCGGGCGCGTTCCTGCAACCGACGGCCTTGGGCGAAGAGACGCTGGCGAAGTTGACCTTGGAGGCGTTGGCCGGGTCAAGCCGCGTGATCGATTTGTTTGCCGGGATCGGCACGTTTGCATTGCGGCTCGCCGAGCGGGCCGAAGTGCTCGCGGCCGAGAGCGATGCGGATGCGCTGGCCGCGCTGAAGCAAGCGGCGGACGGGGCCGGCGGCGGGCTGAAGCAAGTGGGTATTCTGCGCCGCGATTTGTTGCGTACGCCGCTGTCGAGCTTGGAGATGAAGAAGTATGACGGCGCGGTGATGGATCCTCCTCGCTCAGGCGCGCGCCTGCAGGCGGAGCAGGTAGCGCGCGCGCCGGTGCGCAAACTGGCTTACGTTTCCTGCGAGCCGGCCAGCTTCGCGCGCGATCTCAAGGTGCTGATCGAGCACGGCTTCACGCTGACGCGCATAACGCCGGTCGATCAGTTCCGCTGGAGCCCGCATATCGAACTCGTCGCGGCGTTAGAGCGATGAAACGCCCGCTGGTCACAACCACTTTGCTCGACTATCGCAACTCGCGCCGAAAACGCGATGCGCTAGCCGATGCCACGCCGCTGGAGGATGGTTATTGGCGTGAGAAGACGCTTGAGCAAATGAGCGAGCGCGAGTGGGAATCGCTCTGCGACAATTGCGGCAAGTGCTGCATCATCAGCCTGGAAGACGTCGACACCGGCCAGCTGCATCTCACCGATGTGTCGTGCAAGTTGTTCGACACCAAGAAATGCCGGTGCAGCGATTACGCCGACCGCAAGAAGTACGTGCCCGATTGCGTGAAGCTGACGCCGAAGAACGTGCCCAAGCTGGACTGGCTGCCGCAGACTTGCGCCTATCGCCTCGTTTCGGAAGGGCGCGATCTTTATTGGTGGCATCCGCTGGTCTCGGGCGATCCCAACACCGTCCATGTCGCGCAAGCCTCGGCGAAGAACCGCACGCGGCCCGAAGGCAGACTCAAAACGCCCGGCTTGATCAAGCGCATTACGCAATGGCCGGCGCCGCTGGAGGCGCCGCCAGCAAAAAAGCGCAGCAAATCGCCGCCTCGACGGCGCCGTAAAGAGCGCTAAACTTCATTCATGAGCTTGAAGCGCGATCTCGGACGCGCCCGATACGCCGCTGCACAGGGCGCGCGCGTGGCTTGGTACATGGGCCAGTACATGTTGGCGCGGCGTCTGTCGGGGCCGTTCAACCGGCCCGACGAACCCAAATTCCAGCCCCAGGCGGACGAGGGCGATCCCGTGCGCATCCGCGCCGCGTTCCTGGACTTGTTCGCCAAGGATCGCGCCAACATCGAAGCGGGGCTCTATCCCGCGCCAGCGGACGTGCGCTTCGAACGCGGGCTATCGGCGGTGCGCAGCTCAGTGAATTTCTTCCGCGACTTGCCGCGCGTGGATCAGCGGCGGCTGGAGCGCAGAGGCACGGAAGTGCGCGAGACCGCGAGGGATGGGCGCTACCCGCCATACTATCTGCAGAACTTCCACTATCAGAGCGGCGGCTGGCTCTCGGAGGAGAGCGCCAAGCTCTATGACACGCAGGTCGAGATTCTATTCGGCGGCGCCGCCGACGCGATGCGCCGCATCGCGCTGGGGTCGCTGGCGCGCGCGTTGAAGGGGATCGATCAGCGTAAAGTGAAGCTGGTCGATCTGGCCTGCGGCAATGGCCGCTTTCTGAGCCAGGTGCTGGCTGCGTTCCCGCGTATCGCGGCGACCGGGCTCGATCTTTCACCAGCCTATTGCGCCGAAGCGCGCGCGCGGCTGGCCGATTATGCGCAGGTCGAGATCGTGACGGGTGCGGTCGAACAAGCGCCGTTCGACGACGCCAGCGTCGATGCGGCGACATGCGTCTATCTCTTTCACGAACTGCCGCCGCGGGTGCGGCGCGAAGCAGCGCGAGAGATGGCGCGGATGCTGAAGCCAGGCGGCGTGTCGGTGCTGGCGGCCTCGATACAGACCGGCGACGCGCCCGATCTCGACCGCATGTTGGGATACTTCCCGGTCGGCTTCCACGAGCCGTTCTTCGGCAGCTATCTGAATGAGGATTTTGCGGCGCTGTTCGCGGAGGCCGGACTGGAGCTCGAAGACACCGAACTCGCCTTCCTCACCAAGGTGATGCGCTTCCGCAAGCGCTAGAGGGCATCTTTGCTCTTGCCGTCGAGCGAGAGTTCGATGGCCGGTTCGAACGCGGCTTCGATGGGCTTGGCGGGGTCGTCGCCGATCACAGCGGTTTCGTCATAGAGCCGCTGAATTTCGCGCTCGACATCGATCACGCGTGGCGTGACCGGCCGATAGCTGACCGCCAGCACAGTCTCGGGACCGCCGAGCAAGCTTTCGTTGGAATAGGCAAAATCCTCGAACTCGATCGGTTGGAATTGCTCAGGCGGGGCTTCGGCGTCGGGAAATTCCGGCGGTGCAACGGCGATGCGCTGCACATAGGCCACTGGCAGCTCCCCGGCTTCGGCGCCCGGGTTCCAGTCTGGCCCGCCGGTGATGAGATAATCCACGCTTGCGGCGAAGAAGACGAAGATGAAGGCGAACGCGCTGACGCAGGCCATGCGGTCCCGGAACGGAGCGTCGTCACGCACGCGGCGGTAAAGTCGCCTGCCGTTGCGCAGTCCCAAACGCGTGAGCACGATGGCTTTGCGCAGATGTGCGTGCATCCCGATCCCCGTTCGGCGCGGCAAAGATGCGCTATGCTACGGGCATTCGCGCGCGGGGCCAAGCGAAACGGGCCCTCACCAATCTTTAGGTTTTGATTCAACGTCCTCCGCCGCGACATCGGCCTCGGCGGCGGCGACATAAGGATCGGCGTCGAGCGCCGTTCGATAAAATTGTGCGTCGTTGTATTGCGCCGGCTCATACGCGGCCGCACCCATCGCTGGCGCGATCTCGCCGGCGTAGAGCGCCTCGATATCGGCGTAGAGTTGACGGTCATCGCTCTCGGGATAAGCGCCATCGGGGGCCGTGGCGTCGTCATAACCACCGGCAAGGCGATCGGATGGGGTTTCGATCTCGCCGGCGAACAACGGCTCGCGTGACGCCAGCGGGATTACGCGCGCCTCCGGCGACCATGGCTGGCGATAGACGGTGACGTATGCGGAGGGGGCCACCTCACGCACCTCGCGGCCCGGCGTGAGAAAATCGAACCCGCCTGAGATCACAAGCTCAAAGCCCGCCACGCCGGCGATGGCGATGCCGCTGAACGTTGCGCACGCCTGTAACCGGTCTTTCAAAATGGGATGATCATCGAGCATGCCGTCTAAACCGCGCCTCGAAGCGCTTCGTTCCATACCGTCCGCACTTGGCGCGGAACCTAGTCGAAGCGGCAACGTTTGCGCGCTATGGCGGAAGACGATGCTTTGGCGGGGCTGCGCAATCGCGCTTACCAGCTTGCAGACACCGGGCGATATGAAGGCTGGGCCTCGCTCAGCGCGGAACTCGTTGAAGAAGGCGCGCCCGACGTGATCGTGCGGCGCCTGACGCACGACGCGTTCTTTCAGATCATGCTGAGCAACCGCATCGCGGTAGCGCGTGAGCGCTACCGCGAATGAAGCTTACTGAGCGGGTGCTGGCGCCGCTGGCAGAGTGTAGTCCACGACTGAGACGGGGCCGAGCGGAAGAGCGAGATACACCCAGGCGAAGGTGAGCCCGAGGCCGGCGATCATCAGCCATAGCGAGTATGGGATCATCACCGCCGTGAGACTGCCGAGGCCGAAGTCGGTGCGCCAACGCTGACAGAAGGTGAGCACGAGCGGGAAGTAGACCATGAGCGGCGTGATGATGTTGGTGGTGCTGTCGCCGACGCGATAAGCGGCGGTCGTCATCTCAGGCGAAACGCCGAGCAACATCATCATCGGCACGAGCACCGGCGCCATCAGCGCCCACTTCGCGCTAGCCGAGCCGACAAACAGGTTCACCAGCCCCGCGAACAGCACGATCAGCACCAGCAGCGCTGGCAAGGGCAGGCCTGATTGCTCGATCGCACCCGCGCCTTGCACCGCGAAGATGAGACCGAGGTTCGACCAGTTAAACATCGCCACGAAGTGCGCCGCCGCGAATGCGAGCACGAGATAGTAGGCGAGATCGCCCATGGCGCCCGACATCATCTTCACTGCGTCGCGGTGGTCCCTAATGGTGCCGGCCCCCGCGCCGTAAGCCCAGCCGCTGACGAAGAACAGCAGGAAGAAGCCGGCGACCAGCGACTGATAGAAGGGTGTGAGCCGCGCCGCGGCGATCGGCGCGTCCTCATCGATCAGCGGCGTGCCCGGCATGAACACGAACAGCGCCCACAGCGCAAACACCAAC
>CALBSY010000485.1 GCA_937967725.1 uncultured Alphaproteobacteria bacterium
CCGATATAGGCCAGCGCTGAATGCGAGCCGTTCAGCAGCCGCAGTTTGGCTTGCTCGTGCGCGGCGACGTCATCAGTGAACGCAACGCCCACGCCTTCCAGAGTACGCACGCGCGGCGAGGCGGTGTTATCGATCACCCAGGACGAAAACGCCTCGCGCTGCACCGGCCACGCATCCGCTACGCCGGCCGCTTCGGCGACGCGTTGGCGCAAGGCGTCGTCGGTGGCGGGGGTTATGGAATCCACCATGCTGCAGGGAAAAGCGACTTCTGCTTCTATCCACTCGGCCAACGACCCATTCTGCTCGCGCGCCAACGCCAGCACGGCTTCGCGCAGCTTCTTGCCGTTTTGCGCAAGGTTGTCGCAGGAGATGATGTCGAGGCCGCCGCCGCTTCTCGCACGCCGCCGCCGCAACGCGGCCGTGAGCCAACCCAGCGCAGTACGCGGCTGGTCGGGCGAGCGCACATCGTGCGCGATTTCGGGGTGACGAAAATCCAGCCCGCCTTCCGGCGTGAGGCAATATCCTTTCTCGGTAATCGTCAGCGTCACGGCGAATACGCTGGGTTCGCACAAGGCGTCGAGCGCATCGCGCATCATCGCCATGCCGACGACACAGCCAATGACCCGATAGCGGGCGGCGTCATCCAGGGTCGCCAGCGTGTAGAGATTGTCTTGCGGCGCCAGCGCCTCGCGCAGCGTATCGCTGTGCGGGAGCACCCAACGCACGCCCCAGCTTGGGTGGTCTCGACACATGGCGTCGAAATAAGCCGCCTGATGCGCGCGATGAAACGCGCCCGGCCCGCCATGCACGACGCCTGTTACGAGCGGAGCGCGGTCATAAGTCGGCGTTTCTACGCGGGCGCTTGCCAGCGTTTCGTGGCAAAGACGCACGCTCACAACGTCACTCCGCGTTTCCAGATCGCGATTTCGCGTTCGCCGTTCTGTTCAGCCTTGCACGGCTGGCCCGAGGCGGTGTCGAGCACTAATTGGAACAGGCGCGCCGCGGCGTCGTTCGGGTCGGCGCCGTCCAGCAAGACGCCCGCGTCAAAGTCGATCCAATGCGGCTTGCGTTGGGCTAACTCGCTGTTGGAGGCGACTTTAAGCGTCGGTGCGGGAAAGCCGAGCGGCGTACCCCGCCCGGTAGTGAATAAAATGACGTTTGCACCGGCGGCGGTTAGCGCGGTCGAGGACACCGCGTCATTGCCAGGCGCCTCCAGCAGGCTCAGTCCCGCGGCGCGGATGCGTTCGCCATAGCTGAGTACGTCGGTCAGCGGCGCCAGACCAGATTTCTGTACCGCGCCGAGCGACTTTTCCTCCAGCGTGGTGATGCCGCCGGCGATATTGCCGGGGGAGGGGTTCGCGTAGATCGGCTGGTTGTGCGCGACGAAATAGCGCTTGAAGCCGTCGATTACATCCACCGCGCGTTCGAACACGTCGCGGTTGGCCGCGCGCCGCAGAAGAGTGTTTGCTGCGCCGAAAATTTCCGCGCATTCCGTCAGTACAGCTGCGCCGCCGAGGTCG
>CALBSY010000486.1 GCA_937967725.1 uncultured Alphaproteobacteria bacterium
ATCATCACGCCGGAAATGGAATACGTCGCCATCCGCGAGAACCTGCGGCGGTCCGCTTGGACCGCCGGCGCCCCCGCCGGCGACAGTGCTTCAGCCGCCGACCCCACCGCAAGACGAAACACCGCCGCCGGCGAGGGCGCCGGCGGTCCACGAGACGGCGAAGCCTTCGGCGCGAGCATTCCCGATTTCGTCACCCCCGAATTCGTCCGCAGCGAAATCGCCCGCGGCCGCGCCATCATCCCGGCCAACATCAATCACGCCGAACTCGAGCCGATGGTCATCGGCCGCAACTTCCTGGTGAAGATCAACGCCAATATCGGCAACAGCGCCGTCACCTCCTCCATGGCCGAGGAAGTCGACAAGATGGTCTGGGCCATCCGCCACGGCGCCGACACGGTGATGGACCTCTCCACCGGCCGCAACATCCACAACATCCGCGACTGGATCATCCGCAACGCGCCCGTGCCCATCGGCACCGTGCCGATCTATCAGGCGCTGGAAAAAGTCGGCGGCGTCGCCGAAGACCTGACCTGGGAAATCTATCGCGACACGCTGATCGAACAGGCCGAACAGGGCGTCGATTATTTCACCGTGCACGCCGGCGTGCGCCTGCCCTTCATCCACCTCACCGCAGCGCGCGTCACCGGCATCGTCAGCCGCGGCGGCTCGATCATGGCCAAGTGGTGCCTTGCCCATCACAAGGAGAGCTTCCTCTACACCCACTTCACCGAGATCTGCGAGATCATGCGCGCCTACGACGTCTCCTTCTCACTCGGCGACGGCCTGCGCCCCGGCTCGATCGCCGACGCCAATGACGCAGCGCAATTCGCCGAACTCGAAACCCTGGGCGAACTCACCAAGATCGCCTGGGCGCACGGCGTGCAAACCATGATCGAAGGCCCCGGCCACGTGCCGATGCACAAGATCAAGGAGAACATGGACAAGCAGCTCGACGTCTGCGGCGAGGCGCCCTTCTACACGCTCGGCCCCCTCACCACCGACATCGCGCCCGGCTACGACCACATCACCTCAGCCATAGGTGCTGCAATGATCGGCTGGTTCGGCACGGCGATGCTCTGCTACGTCACGCCGAAGGAGCACCTCGGCCTGCCCGACCGCGACGACGTCAAAACCGGCGTCATCACCTACAAGCTCGCCGCCCACGCCGCCGACGTCGCCAAGGGCCACCCCTATGCACGCCTGCGCGACGACGCGCTCTCCCGCGCCCGCTTCGAATTCCGCTGGGAGGATCAGTTCAATCTCGGCCTAGACCCCGACACGGCGCGGCAATTCCACGACGCGACGTTGCCGAAGGAAGCGCACAAGACCGCACACTTCTGCTCCATGTGCGGACCGAAATTTTGCAGCATGAAGATCACGCAGGACGTGCGCGACTACGCGAAGGCGAAGGCGGAGCAAGAAGCGGGCATGGCGGAGATGAGCGAACGCTTCCGCCAAATCGGCGGCGAAATCGACGTCGCCCTCAAACCCTAGCGCAGTCAGAACCCTCTCCCCGAGGGGGAGGGTTCAAGAGAGCGCGGCATGGCGGAGATGAGTCCGAAGTTTCGCGATGGCGGCGGGGAGATTGAGATTGTGATCTGACGCGCAGAAATTCGCTTCACTTATGACTCGCCTAATAGGAGAGCGCGATTCCATAAGAGCACGCTTAAGTTGACACGGATTGATTGGGTGATCGTCGGGAGGCTGGTGTGTCGTATGCGGCGCGCGTTTTTCGAATCCTAATTGCTTCACCCTCTGACGTCCTGGAAGAGCGTGATATCGCTGTAAACACCATTCAAGCGTGGAACGATTTGAACTCCGCGGAGCGACAGATCGTTCTCTTACCGCTTCGATGGGAGTCACACTCAGCTCCTGAATATGGCACGCGCCCGCAGGAGGTGATCAATCGTCAAGTAGTGGACTATTGCGACGTCCTGGTAGGGATATTTTGGACACGCATAGGCAGTCCAACGGGGGCAGCGGATAGCGGGACGCTTGAAGAAATCGAGCGCGTTGCATCACAAGGCAAGCCCGTGATGCTGTACTTCTCCCGCTCAAGGCAAGACCCAGACTTGATCGATGTCGATCAGCTGAAGCAGCTTCGAGACTTTAAGCTGAAAACGTTTCCGAACGGACTCGTTGAGACCTATGCTACGCAAATTGAGTTTCGTGACAAACTGCAAAAACAGCTTGAGATTCAGCTACGAGCATTGCTTGCGGCTGAAAACCAAGCACCAGGCGACAGCGAACAAGCTATCCCAACAA
>CALBSY010000487.1 GCA_937967725.1 uncultured Alphaproteobacteria bacterium
TTGATAGGCGCGCTCGGACCAGTTCTCCGATGCGTTCGACTGCAGTTCGCCGCTCATCTTGTCGACCCATTCCTGCGCCTCGATCGCATACGTGGCGCCGAACAGGCGTGACAGTCCGGGATGCGCGACATTGATGTGCATGCCGTCGGAGTAATTGTCGGCGACATTCTTCCAGTTGACGCTGCGCGGACGCAGCGTCACGCGGCCGTTTGGGACAAGCCGCTCCAGTTCATAGGGCGCGATCTCATTGGCATAGGGCGCCATCATATCCGCGACGCTCGGCCCGCCGCCTTCGAAACGTACGAAGACGAAGCCGTGAAAGATCTCCTGTTCAATCGGGACAAGACCGTGCGCGGACTTGTCTAAGTTTTCGAAGCCCTGCCACTTGGGCACATTCACTAACCCGCCTTCAAGGTCATATCTCCACGCTTGATAGAGACTGACCAGCCGACGCCCGCATGAGCCGCGCGGCTCCGGTGCGAGTTTGCCGGCTCGGTGGCGGCATACATTGTGGAAGCTGCGCAAATGGCCGTCGGCGCCGCGCAACGTGACGACACGTTCGTTGAGGAAGTCGAGAGTGATGTAGTCGCCAGGCGTGGGCGCGTCGTTGACGTGGCCCATAATCTGCCATGCCGAACGGAAGATCTTCTCGCGTTCGCGCGCGAAGAAGCCTGGATCGGTGTAGAGCCAGGCCGGCAGGCTTTTGATCTCGCTCACACAAGGCTCCCGCAACGCGTGGCGATTGTGGCGTTCGACACAGCGCCTGCCAACCGCGGAACGATTCATTTGTAGCTATTTCTCTCGCGCGCGCCATGATCGCGGCATGCCGGGGGACGCCAACAAGCCGCTAGGGTTCTGGAGCTGCTGGTCGCTCACGGTCGGCACTATGATCGGCTCGGGCGTGTTCATGCTGCCTGCCGTCCTTGCGCCGTACGGACTGCTATCCTTCGGCGGTTGGGTGATCAGCGGCGCCGGCTCGATCCTGCTCGCGCTCACCTTGGGCCGGCTGGCCGCACGGACGGTGCGGAGCGGCGGAC
>CALBSY010000488.1 GCA_937967725.1 uncultured Alphaproteobacteria bacterium
CTGCCACGGTGGCCAAGACAGCGCATCGAACTCGCCGCTGACGCCAACCCTTTCAGGCCAAAGCGCCGCCTATCTTGAGCGCGCGTTGCGCGAGTATCGCGATGGCGTCCGAGAGAGCGGTTTCATGGAGCCCGTTGCTTCTGCTTTAGAGGACGCGGACATAGACACGTTAGCTGCGCTCTATTCTCGTATCCCGCCTGTGGCTCGCGCCGGCGAAACCAACATGCTTTCGGAACGCGGGCTAGAACTGGCGACGGCGGGCCTCCCCACACGCAATGTCGCCGCGTGCCAGTCCTGCCACAGCGGCGCCGCGAGAGCCGATTACCCCGCGCTCGCTGGGCAGCCGCAAGCCTATCTGCAAGCTCAGCTTGAGCTTTGGCGGCGCGGAGGACGCGCCGAGACCGCGCATGGGCGCACTATGGCCGAGATCGCGCGTCAGCTCACCGAAGAAGAGATCGCGTCTGTCACCAAATACTACGCCAGCCTGCCGCCGGCGATTGCCGCACCGCCACTTCAAGTGGGAGCGGCGCAATGAACAGCGGCGCGCCTCAATCAACCTTCACCGCTACTGGCGAGGAAGCCGCGCGTATCGCTGATCTGACTGTGCTCATGAGCGCCGCTGGCGCGTTTATCTTCGCGTTCGTGCTCGTGGCGGGCTGGGCTGCGTTCTACGGTCCGCATGATCTACGCGCGCGCTTGAGGACGCCAGCGATGGTCATCGGCGCGGGGATCATCTTTCCCACTGTGACACTGGGCGCCCTGCTGATTTACGGCTTCACAATCCTCAATGCCGGCGCGGCCAGCGCCAGCGATCCGCCCGCGGCCACAATCCATGTCGTAGGCAAGCAATGGTGGTGGCGCGTCATCTATGAAACGCCGGACGGTCGACGCGTCGAGAGCGCAAACGAGGTGCGGCTTCCAGTCGGCCGAAATGTTCGCTTCGTCCTGACCTCGGACGACGTGATCCATAGCTTCTGGATACCCGCGTTCGGCGGCAAGCTCGACATGATCCCAGGCCGGGAGAACGTGATGCACGTTCGCGTGCGCGAGCCGGGCGAAACGCGCGGGCAATGTGCGGAATATTGCGGCGGCGCCCACGCCTTCATGGCGTTCCGCGTCGTGGCCATGCAGGAAGCAGCATTTACGGAATGGCTTGATGCAGAAGCGGGTCCGGCAGTGAACTTGCAACACCCCGGCCGCACTACGTTCGTGCAAGCCGGTTGCGGCGCGTGCCACAGCGTGCGCGGCGCTGGCGCTTACGGCCAGGCCGGTCCGGACCTTACCCATCTTGGCGGAAGACGGAGTCTCGGCGCTGATGTCTTGGACACGAGCGCCGCGAACATCACTGATTGGATTGCGCGCCACCAGGAGCTGAAGCCAGACAATCTCATGCCGCCCTTCGACTATCTCAGCGATGCGGAACGCGCCGAAATCGGCGCTTGGCTGGCGAGCCTCGAATAGGTGGAAATGTTCGCTGACCTCGGCCTGCCGGCAAACATTGGCGTCTTCGCCGTCGCGGCGACTTTCGTTTGGATCGCCGGCGCCAGATTGGCCGCGCTCGCCGACGCCCTTGCCGAGCGCACGGGGCTTGGCCGCGCGCTCCTGGGCCTACTCCTGTTGGCCGGCGTCACGTCGTTGCCTGAAGTCGCCACATCTTTCACCGCCGCCAGCATTGGCGACGCGCAGCTAGCGATGAACAACCTGCTCGGCAGCGTCGTGATGCAGGTGGCGCTGCTTGCGGTCGCCGACTTCATCTTCAGCCGCCACGCACTCACAGCCATCGTTCCCGACCCGGTGGTCATGCTGCAAGGCGCGCTGAACGTCTGCCTGCTTGCGACCGTGGCGGTGGCGGCGCTGGCGCCGGAAGTCGCCTTTTTTGGCGCTGGCGCATGGACCTGGGGGTTGCTCGCCGCCTCCATTCTCAGTTTCTACAAGCTGGTCGAAGCTGGTGGCCGCCAGCCTTGGATCGCCAGCAACAAGACCGAACTCAGCAAGCAACACGGCAAGCGCGAGCTGCCGCGCGGAAGCACTCCGGTGCTCATCGGACAAATAGCGGTCGTTGCGGCGGTGATTTTGGCGGCCGGCGCCGTCGTCGCGCTCAGCGGCCAAGCCATCGCCGAGCAAACCGGACTAGGTTCGTCGTTCTTCGGCTATGTCTTCGTCGCCATTTCGACATCGCTGCCCGAAGCCAGCACTGTGTTCGCAGCCATGCGCCGGGGCCTCTACACTATGGCGATCTCCGACATCCTCGGCACCAACATCCTCAATGTAACGCTGTTGTTCTGCGTCGACCTGATCTCGTCCGGCGAACCGATCATGCGCGCGGCCGGGCCGTTCGTCGCTATCGCCGCCATGCTGGGCGTTGTCGTCACCGGCCTGTTCGTGATGGGTTTGGCTGAGCGACGTGACCGATCCTACTTCCGCGCCGGGCTCGACTCCGCATTGGTGATCCTGGTCTACGCCGGAGGCTTGGCGCTGCTCTACGGATTGAGGCCGAACGGATGACGGACTCCTTGCCGCCGCCGCAGATGCCAATCAATCCTTCGCCGCGCCCTGCCGGCGAAGAAGAAGAATTGCTTCGCATATGGGCGACGCCCCGAGGCTGGCGCTGGCCTACGGCGGTCAACAACACCGTCATCGGCGTGCTTTATCTCGGCGCCGCGTTCACGTTCTTTGTCCTCGCCGGCATTCTGGCGCTGATCATGCGCACGCAGCTCGCCGTGCCCGAGAACGATCTCGTCACCCAGGATTTCTACAACCAGCTCTTCACCCTGCACGGCACGACGCTGATGTTTCTATTCGCCGTGCCCGCGATGCAAGCGCTAGGCGTGCTGTTGCTGCCGCAAATGCTGGCGGCGCGTGATCTGCCGTTCCCTCGACTCTCTGCGTTCGCGGTCTGGGCCTACATTATCGGCGGCACGGTCTTCTTCAGTACGATCTTCTACGATCTTGCGCCGCAGGGCGGCTGGTTCATGTACCCGCCGCTGACGCTCACCGAATATCAGCCGGGGGACAACGCCGACTTCTGGCTGCTGGGCATCGGCTTCATTGAAATTTCCGCCATCGCCGGCGCCATCGAGATCATTGTCGGCGTATTGCGGACGCGCCCGCCAGGCATGACGCTCGACAAGCTGCCGATCTTCGGCTGGGCCATGCTGATCTTCGCCGGCATGATCATGGTGGCGTTTCCCGCCGTCATCCTTGCAACCATGATGTTGGAGATCGAACGCGCCTTCGGCTGGCCGTTCTTCTCGCCCGGCGGCGGGGGTGATCCGCTTTTGTGGCAACACCTCTTCTGGTTCTTCGGCCACCCCGAGGTCTACATCATCTTCCTGCCAGCCGCGGGGCTGGTTTCGATGATCGTGCCGACCGTGGCGCAAAAGCCGTTGGTGGGACACAACCTCATCGTCGTCGCGCTGATCGCCACCGGCTTCTTCAGCTTCGGACTGTGGGTGCATCACATGTTCACGACCGGCATACCCGGCATGAGCATGGCGTTCTTCTCCGCGGCGTCTATGGCCGTGGCGATCCCATCGGGCATTCAAATTTTTTCCTGGATCGCCACCTTTGCAGCCGCTGACAAGCGTCCGGTCTTCAACACGCCCTGTCTCTTCGTACTCGGGATGCTGTTCATCTTCGTGATTGGCGGCCTCACGGGCGTGATGGTGGCGATGGTGCCGTTCGACCTGCAGGCGCACGACACGCACTTCATCGTCGCACACATGCACTACGTCATGATCGGCGGCATGGTGTTCCCGCTATTCGCGACCTTCTACTACTGGGCTCCCGTGGTTGCGAGGAAGCCGCTATCCGAACGCCTAGGGAAGATCTCCTTCTGGCTCATGTTCATCGGGTTCAACGTCTCCTTTTTCCCGATGCACATAAGTGGACTGATGGGTTTGCCCAGGCGAGTGTGGACCTATCCCGAAGTGCTCGGCGTCGGCACGCTCAACCTCATCTCCACCATCGGCGCGTTCATCCTCGCCGCGGGCGTCGCGGTCTTCATCATCGATCTCATCCGAAATTTCCGCGTCGGCGAAGGCGGCAGGGACAACCCGTTCAACGCCGGCACGCTCGAGTTTCTGCCGCAGGATGTCTATTCGACGCGCTCGATCCCGCACGTCACGAGCACCTATCCGCTATGGGACGATCCCGATCTCCCCCGCGCGGTTAAGGCTGGTGAGCATTACCTGCCGAATGCGCCGACCGGCGGACGTGAGACAATCGTCACATCGCCGATCCACGCGCGTCCGCAATACGTCGTGCAAATGCCAGGCCCCGGCTGGATGCACGTCACGGCGGCCGTATTTACTGCCGCCTGCTTTTTGCTGCTCACCATAAAGGTGGTGACGCTCGCACTGATCTGTGCGGCGATCGCTATCGGCGCGTGCTTGGTCTGGGTATGGAGCATCGACAAAGGGCCGGACAAGGGGCCGGTGGACATCGGCGCCGGCATCAAACTGCCCGTCTACGTCACCGGACCGACCAGTCATGGCTGGTGGGCCATGATCGTGTTGATGGTCGTCGCCGGCTCGCTCTATCTCGCCTTCGTCTTCTCGTATCTCTACTTGTGGACTGGCGCGCCGGAGGCTTGGCAAGCCAGCAAAGCGCTTCTGCCTGACCTCATATGGCCGAGCGCCGCCGCCGCGTTGCTCATCGGCGCCGCGATCGTCATGCGGTTGGCGCGTGCCAGCCTGCCCGCGAAGGGCAAGACCAATCCGCTAAGCGTCATTCTCATCTTAGTCGCAGCGACAGCCGCCGCCGCGGGAATCGCCGCAGAGTTCTGGGGTCACTGGTCCGCCGGTTTGCGCCCGACAGAATCCTCCTACGGCGCAAGCGTTTACTTGTCCGTGATCCTAGGCGGACAGATCGTGTTCGCGATCTGCATCATGTCGGCGTTTTGCGCCGCACGCCACGTGGCGGGCAAGCTCGACCGCATACGCGTCGCGAGCCTGGAGAATACTGCGTTACTCTTAGACTACGCCGTCGTGCAAACGCTGATCGGCTTGG
>CALBSY010000489.1 GCA_937967725.1 uncultured Alphaproteobacteria bacterium
TCGAATCGACGTCCGGCTTCTGCATCAGTTCCAGGAACTGACGCGCATAAGCCGACAGCGATTCCACGTAGCGGCGTTGCCCCTCGGCGTAGATCGTGTCGAACGCGAGCGAGGACTTGCCCGAGCCGGACAGGCCAGTGATCACAACCAACTCGTTGCGCGGAATGTCGATATTGACGCCCTTGAGGTTGTGCTCGCGCGCGCCGCGGATGCGGATGTGCGTAAGGCCGTCCTTCATGGCGCGCGTCCGTAGCTGGGGTCGCAGCGCGTGTGCTGGGCCGCCTGTAACGGCAGGTGGGCTGAGAGCTTTCTCATGCGTCCTTCGCAAATTGATCCCGCGCCCCTGGTACGCGGGCAAGGCGGGACGCCATGTTGGAGACAGCGTCTAGATAGGTGCCAAACCACGCCTTGGCTGTAGTTAGGACGACCGAGGCCCTGCGGATTCCTGAACCTTGCACCCCTTGGCACTCCCGGTGATGGCCGGCTGGCTTTACCCTTGCAGGCGAACCTGATTCGTGAGAACATAATAAGAACAAAGTTCCGCCCAAGCTAGTCCGTCCTAGCCGGGCAGGGTTGGTGGTTCGGTCGATCAAAAGGCCCAAGGGATTCTTGGACTCCGCAGTCGATTTGGTTGTGAGCGTAGAAACGGAGGCCGTCATGGCTGGCAGCGTCAACAAAGTGATTTTGATCGGCAATCTGGGCAAGGACCCGGAAGTGCGCCGTCTCAATTCGGGCGACCCCGTGGTCAATCTCTCGGTGGCCACGTCGGAGAACTGGCGCGACAAGCAGACCGGCGAGCGCAAGGAAAAGACCGAGTGGCACCGCGTCGTGATTTTCAACGAGAACATCGCCAAGGTGGCCGAGCAGTACCTGCGCAAGGGCTCAAAAGTTTACATCGAGGGCCAGTTGCAGACGCGCAAATACGAACAAAACGGCGTTGAGAAGTACACCACCGAGGTCGTGCTGCAGCGTTTCCGCGGCGAGTTGACGATGCTCGACGGCAAGAATGACGGCGGCGGCCGGTCCTACGACGACGAAGGCGGCTTCACTTCGAAGGCTGGCGGAAAGCGCGTGAGCGATGGTCCGCGCGAAAGCTTCAATCAGGATCTCGACGACGAGATTCCGTTCTAAGCGTCGAATAGCGTATCGCCGAGGGATTGCGGCGCGCCCGTGTGCGTCGCAATCTCGCGCGCCCAAGCGAGCGCTGCGTCGATTTCGGCTTGGTGCGAGGCATGCGTGCGCTCGAGGCCGGCGCGGCGCGCGGCGTCATTGAAGGCGTCGTCCGGATGCTTCGCGTGCTGATTGAACACCGGACTTGACGCGACCGCGGTCCAGCCCGCCTTTGGCTGGGCGAGCTTGAATAAAGCGCCGACGCGTGACAGCGCGTCCGCTTTCTTCGCCAGGAAAGTTTCGTCCTTGAGCGTCCGCACGCGTGTTGGGCCGAAATGCTTGGCCATCCGGTCGAAGATCACGAGTTGCATCAGCCAAGCCTGCGCGGCGAGCTGGAGATCGGTCTGGGCGATCATTTCTTCAATTTTGAATTTGGCCAACGGCGCATGCGGATAGAGTTGGGTGAACATATGACGCGCGAAGCTGCGGCCGGGCGGACCCTTGTTGACGGTGCCTTTGAGGAAGACGTCTAGATCCGAGTAGAGCAACAACACCTTGGATTCCGGCCGCGTCGCCAAGATTTCGGGCAGCAATAGGTTCGCCGCGTTGCTGAGTTTGACGACTTGAGTTTCACGCGGCGACAGCGGCCGCGACAGCAAATCGAGGATCGTCTGCAGCGCGCGGGCGTGGGTCTCGGTACGTTTGCCGACGGCGGCGGCGTAGCCGAGCGGCACTAAAAGGGCGGGCTCCTTCAAGCTCATCGAGACGCCAGGGAGGTCGAGCGCGCGCGCAAGAAGGGTCGAGCAGCAGAACGCGGTGTGAAAGATGAAGTGGAGCGGCTGTGCGCGCGCCGCAGGCAAGGCGGGGAGCGGCAAGGGCTGGCTTTTTGGCGCATCGCCAAGATAGCGCGGATCAAGAAAGGTGACGCGCCGGTGCGTGTCGCGCGGGACGTGCGCAAAGGCGAGCGTATCCTGCTGCAAGTCGTAAGCGTACGGCAGCCAAGCGGCGTCCTGGGCTAGGGTTTCGAGGTTCGGCTGCATGGGCGCCCCTTTGCTAATGCATGGCGCCTAGCAGGCGCAGCGGACCCGCGTCCACTCGCGGCGTCAGCCGAGGATATCGACGTTGGCCGGCGTGCCCTCCGCGCTGGGCCGGCGCGCGCCGCCGATCGCGTAGAGCGCGTCGCCGGCGGCTACGAAGCCGTGGCCGTGACGCGGC
>CALBSY010000490.1 GCA_937967725.1 uncultured Alphaproteobacteria bacterium
TTGCGCGTGAGCTCGGGTGCGCTTCTTGCGTCCCCTTCATCGCTTCGCTGCCCGCCCTGGCGGCCGTGTTCTGAATTTTATACGTCGGCTACGAAGTGATCAGAGATCCCGGCGCCGATCTCAGCGACGGCGGCGGCTACCTCGTGCTCGGCCTCATCGCCCTCTTCGCCCTGCTCTTCTTCATCGTCGCGCGCTGGACCTTCGACGCCGTGCGTTCTGGCCTCACGCCTCAGCGCGTGCAGGCGATGTGGCTCCGCCGCTTCCAATCCGAGCGCGACGGCTTCCGCACGTCCCGCGTAATCGACCGGCTGTCGCGCCACGGCGTCGCCGCGCTGACGCTGCAGGACCGCGACGTCCAGCTCTCCTTCGAGCAACGGCGTAATCGTCTGGCGCCGATGTTCTGGCTCCTTTTCATTCCCGTCACGCTGATCGTGGCCTGGCTGATGTGGAACGGCTGGCAAGCGGCGCGGGCGGACATCATGGATCTGCCGCAGGCGGAAAGCCTGCAGCAGGGCATTGGTCAGGTGATCGGCGCCTTCATTGCCCTCATCGCCGTAGCCATGCTGTTCATCGTGGGCTTTTTCTTCGCCATCATGGCAACGATGCTGGTTGTGATGTTGATCGCGGCGCTGTCCGGACCGCTGGGCGCGATGTTCTCCGGCAAACGCGACGACTTCAGGCGCTTGCCTAAGCTTCTGCGCCGCATTCAGCGCGGCAAGGGCCGCCGCGGCGCATCCATCGTCCGCATCTCCGACGAGAATTGGCGCGCCGCGGTCTGCGCGTCGCTCGGGGCGGTCGACGTTGCGGTGATCGACGTTTCCGACGTGAGCGAGCACGTGGCTTGGGAGATCGGCGAAGCGGTCAAGGCCTGCGGGCGCAACGCCCTCGTTTTCATTGCCCGCGACGGCGCCGAGCTTTCGGACGCCGCTAAGGCCGCCATTCGCATGGCGCTCGGCAGCGACGGCATCGACGTCGTGCACTATCCCGCCGAACGCGGCGATAGCGGCAAGGCGTTCGCGCATGATCTGCGGCAGGCCATTTACACCGCCGCCGACGCGCGCCAAGCCCGCGCCGCCTGAATGTCCACACCCACCCTCTCCGCGCCCGGCGCCGTTCTGCGCCCGCTACAAAGCTCTGACGCCGCGGCGTTGTTCGCTGCGCATGGTGACGCCGACACCCACAGATACTGGGCCAGCCCCGCCCATAAGGATGCGGCCGAAACCTCGCGCTACATCGAGGAGACACTTGCTATCCAAAACGCCCGCGCATGGGCCATCACCGAGACCGGCGGCGAAGCGCTGGGACGCGTGGCGTTGTTTGAACTGCGCGACGGCGTCGGCGAACTCGGCATTATTATGCGCCGCGACGCCACTGGGCGCGGTCTCGCCTCCAAAGCGCTTCAACTCGTGGAGGAGTACGCCTTCGCCGTGCGCGGCATGCACCGCTTGGTCGCCGACATCGATCCCGACAATTCGAACTCGATCTCGCTATTCCTGCGCGCCGGCTTTCAACGCGAAGGCTTGCTGCGCGGAAACTGGAAGACCCATCTCGGCATCCGCGATAGCGTCATCATGGGCAAGCTGCGGACCTAACCGCGGCGGCCTTGATTGCGCGCGCGAAACGCCCACAGGCGGCGCTCGCCCGCGACTCATGCTAAGCGCCGCGCATGCAAACCGCAGCTCAAGCCTTTGCCATCGTTCTTGCCGGCGCCTCGCTCGGCTGGATCATGCTGTTTTCATTCGTGCTCGCGCCGGTGACGTACAAGACGCTCGATGGCGGCCGAGCCGAGCGGCTGGTCAAGCAGGTGATGAACTCAGGCCACGGCCTGCTTGGCCTGATCGCCTTTCTCTCGGCGATCGCCGCGCTGCTCGCCGGCGCCGTGGCTGCCGCAGCCGTCGCGGCGGTGGCCGGCGTGTTCGCATTCATGTGCAAATTCGCGTTGGCGCCGCGCGAGGACAAGCCGATCAAGGGCCATCGCGTGCTGAAAACCGCGCGCATCGTCGCATCGGGGCTGACAGCATTTATCGCGCCGGTGCTGATCGCATCGAGCGTGCTGTCCCTGATGGGGATCTAAGCGGCTGCTGAGTCCG
>CALBSY010000491.1 GCA_937967725.1 uncultured Alphaproteobacteria bacterium
GTCTGCTGATCGGGGCTGCAGTGGAGGCGGGTTGCACGCGTCAAAAACTCTCATTTGAACTTTGCGAGCGCGCTGTGGTGGACGCGGGGCCCGCCCTTGCCGAGGATTTGCGCGCGCGTGGCTGGGGCGTGGTGCTGCGCGGCGATCCCGCCTGCCCGCTGCCATTCGGCGCGCGCGCGCGCGCGCTTTACACTGAACTGGTGCTCGACGCCCCTGACACGCCGGATCCGTTCCTGGCCATGGAGACGGGCGACCGTTCGCCGCTTGGACGCCGCTTGCTCGCGGCCAAGGCCGCAGGCCTTGTGATTACCGCCGAAACCGTGCGGTCGCCCTCACAGGCTCGCACGCTGGCGATCGCGGGATTTGACCGCGGCGGCGGCCCCTACGCGGAAGCGGGGCTCAGGTAGCGGTTGAGAGCGCCGCTGTACGCGGCGCCTGCTGCAGCTGCGACGCGTCCAGCTTCTCAAGCAGATAGTCGAGATCGTCCTTCGGCACCGATTGGAACAGCGTCAGCGTGCGCTCCAGCATGCGCTTGCGGAAAGCCATGCGATCGGTAACGCCGCCCTCGCGGTCGATGCTGTGAAAAACATCAAGCGCAGCACGGAAGGACGGAAATAACCGTGGCGGCAAACCCGCACGGTCGAACGCGGCCTTAAGGCCAAGCGGGCCGCTGTCGTGGATCATCAGCCACATGCGTTGGTGGGCGATGCCGGCCAATTCCGCCATCGCATGTTCGACGAACTCGATATGCCCCAAACACAGCCCGCGCATCAGCAGCGAGGGGGACAGCCGGCCGTTCAAATTGAGTTGCTGCACGAAGCGGGCGATGTCCTTCTGCCGCACGGCCTGCTCGATAATGTCGATGCTGACGCGTTCGCGCGCACCCATGGCTAGATCGATTGCGATTTGCGGCGGCAACTCATGATTGTTGACGAGATGATCGAACGCCTCGCCGGCGACCAGCGAAACAAGCTTCTCGGTGATCGCCAGCGGCAGTTCGTTGCGATGCACCATGGCTGCTGTGATCGACGAAACGCCGGCAAAACGAGTGAGCGTAATCTCCAACCCATCCTCATCGAACGCGGCGTTATCATTGGCGATGGCGCGCTGCACCGCTTCGGGCACGGCATGTTCGGCGATCGCGCCCGTCACGGTCGTGCTCAGCGTTTCGCGGCTCGCCACCGCCACCTGCTTCGACGGCGGACAGGTGCGCACGATCTCAACCAAGTCAGCGTCGGTGAGCATCGGCGAATTGAGGATCACCGGCAGCGCAATCGTCTCGATGTCACGCGCCAGCTTGTTGGCGATATCGCGCGGCAGCTTGGGTGAGTTCTTGAGCGCCACCGCCAGCGCGCGGCGCACCAGCACAGCGGCGTCTTCCGCCATGATCGCCAGAATGCCTTCGGCGTGCGCGCGTTCCTCTGCGGAAAGCTCGGCGTCCTCGATGCAGCGGCAGATCTTGTGCGCCGCGTGCGCGCGCGCCTCTTCGGTCGGACCCTTGATCAAGGTCCGGATGTCGCTATCCGTGAGGTTGGCGCGCATGGTGACGATCGGCATGGCTAGCTCGCGCTCCAGCGGCGGGACGACTCCCGCCGCACCGGTCCCGCCAGAGTTGAGCGCGGAGCTTAACGAAGCCTTGATAACGGACGTTGCGAAAGGGAAACGGCGGTAATGCTTAAGGGCCTGAAGGTCGTCGAATACGCCACCTACATCGCCGCGCCCGGAGCGGGCGGCATCATGGCCGACTGGGGCGCCGATGTCGTCAAGGTCGAACCGCCCGGCGGCGATCCGATCCGCATGTTCTTCGCCTCGGTCGGCATTGAGGGCGTGGCGCTCAATCCGGTGTTCGAGATGGACAATCGGGGTAAGCGCGGCGTCATTCTCGATACTGCGCAGGAAGCCGGCCGCGATGCGCTGCTCAAGCTGATCGACGGCGCCGACGTGTTTCTCACTAATGTGCGCCCCGGCGGGCTGAAGCGCGCGGGGCTGGATCACGACGCCGTGCTCGCGCGCAATCCGCGGCTTATCTACGCAACCCTCACCGGCTACGGTCTCGACGGACCGGACGCTGACCGTCCCGGGATGGACGCCGCCGCCTTCTGGGCGCGTTCGGGATTGGCGGCGCTATTCCGCCCAAAAGGCGGCGAACCGATTCAGCTGCGCACGGCATTCGGAGATCACGTGGCGTCGATGGCGATCGTCAGCGGCGTCCTGGCGGCGCTGTACGAGCGGCAAAACACGGGCAAGGGGCGCTTGGTGGAAGCGTCCCTGCTGCGCGCGGCGCATTACGCCGGCGCCTCGGACTTCGCCATCCAACACAGTTACGGGCGCACCGCGTCCAACCGGCCGCGCCGCGACACGCCGATTCCGATCATCAACTATTTCCAGACCAAGGACGAACGCTGGATCAGCCTGCTGGTGCGCCAAGGTGAAGCCGATTGGCCAAAGGTATGCCGCGCCCTGCGTCTCGAGCACCTGATCGCGGATCAACGCTTCGCCAACGCTAAGTTGCGGCGCAAACACGGGCCCGAGCTCGTCGATCTCCTTGATGCGGCGTTTGCCGAGCGCGAGCTGACGGACATCGCCGCCGCCATGGACGCGGAAGAGATCATTTGGGCGCCCGTGCTTACCGCGGCAGAGGCTATCGCCGATCCGCAGACGCTCGCCGCTGGTTGCGTCGTGAAAACACCGCAGCGCGACGGCGGACATGTCAATGCGCCTGCCGCGCCGATCCGTTTTCCCGGCGCCGAAGACGGGCCGAAAGGCCCCTCGCCAGCGCCAGGCGAGCACACGCGCGCGGTGCTGGCGGAGGCTGGCTATTCCGAAGAGGAAATCGAGGCGCTATTCGCTCGCGGCGCGGCGCTCTGATTAGTCGCGGTTCGAGCGCGTATAGGCATTCAACGCCCGCAGCGGATCGCGCGCATCTTCTTGTTTGGTGTTGTTGAGCAGCGGCAAGAGCGCGAACGCGAACAGCGCTTGCGCCAACGCCGGCGACATAGCGCCAGCGTTGTATTCAATGCGTCCGCGCGCGGGATCGCTCATCCCGGCTTCGGCGTCGAGCCCCAACCGTTCCAATAGACCTTGCGCCGACCGCGGCGCGCCATTGGCGTAGAACAAGACGCGGTTCGCAGCGGCTTCACGCGGGAACAGTGCGGCTGCGTCTGGCGCCCCGCGTTGCGCGGCTTCGATCAGACGCACCGCGCCGCCGGCGCCCATCACATGCGCCGCATAAAGTTCGCCCGCGCTCGGAGGGCGGCCCAAGCGCGCCTGCAGCGCATTCGCGTTTTCGCGCGCGAGTTCGCCGGCCATGCGCGCGGCGATCTCCGGGTCATTGCGTAAAGCCAGAATCTCGCGCCGCGTCTCGGGGTTGGCGCCCTGACGCAGCGCCGCCGCCTGTGCGCCCAAACCATGCGTGGCGCCGTGACGGCGCACCATGTCGAGCCAGGTGCTATCGATGAACTGAAACAGCCCGGTCGCGCTGGACGTGTTCGCGCGCGCCGTCGGATTGAGCGCGCTCTCACGCCGCGCCGTTTCGACCAGCAGCGAAAAGTTCACCCCGGTCGCGTCCGCGGCGCGGCGGATCGCGGCGCGCACCGCGTCCGGACCGGCTGGCGCAATCGCATCGCTCATGCCCATCGGCGTGAGGCCGATTTGGTGAATCAGCCGTTAACCGCCCGGCGGCGAACCCAACCAAGCCGGTACGGAATCAAAATGAAACCGGCGAGCGTCATTTCTGAATGGAGAGGCCGCGGCTCTCTTACAATCAGTAGCTCTTCGGCAAACCCAACACGCGTTCGGCGATGAAGTTGAGGATCATTTCGCGGCTGACGGGCGCGATGCGGGCGATCATGGCTTCGCGGAAATAGCGCTCGACGAAATATTCTTTGGCGTAGCCCATGCCGCCGTGCGCGAGCACGGAGGCTTCGCAGGCGCGGAAGCCGGCTTCGGCGCCGAGATATTTCGAGGCGTTGGCTTCGGCGCCGCTCTCCTTGCCGGCGTCGTAGAGCGCCGCGGCCTTGAACGCCATCAGGTTGGCGGCTTCGAGTTCGGCCCAGGCCTTGGCCAGCGGATGTTGGATGCCCTGGTTCTGGCCAATCGGCCGCCCGAACACGACCCGCTCTTTAGCGTACTGCGCTGCGCGCTTCAGCGCGGCGCGGCCAAGACCGATAGCCTCAACCGCGAACAGCACCCGTTCCGGATTGAGACCGGACAGCAGAATTTTGAAGCCTTGGCCTTCTTCGCCGATTAGTTCGGCGTTGGAGACTTCGAGGTCTTCGATGAAGAGCGTATTACATTCGACCGCCTTGCGGCCCATTTTCGGAATCGGCTGCGCCTCGATTTTAGAACGATCGAAGTCAGCGTAGAAGAGCGAGAGGCCCTCTGTCGGACGCTTGACCTGATCTTTCGGCGTTGTGCGGGCGATCAATAGAATATTGTTATCGCGCTCTGCGTTGGTGGTCCAGATCTTGCGCCCGCGGATGCGATAGCCGGCATTGGTGCGCTCGGCCCGCGTTTCCAAGCTTGCAGTGTCCAAGCCGGAGTTCGGTTCGGTGACGGCGAAGCAGGCTTTGTCGCGCCCGTCGATGGCGGGCGGCAGGAAACGCTGCTGCTGTTCTGGCGTGCCGAACTTCACGATCGGCATCAGACCGAAAATATTGAGGTGGATGGCGCTGGCGCCGGAGAAACCGGCGCCGGATTGCGCCACCGTCTGCATCATCAACGTTGCTTCCGTGAGACCGAGCCCGGCGCCGCCAACGCTCTCGGGCATCGCCACGCCAAGCCAGCCGCCGGCGGCGATGTCAGCCACGAATTCTTCGGGAAAGTTTCCGCTCTCGTCGGTCTTCAGCCAGTAATGATCGTCGTACTTGGCGCAGATGTCCTCGATCGCGCTCTTGATGGCGGATTGTTCTTCGGTGAGGTCGATGGCGAAGGTCATACGTTGAATCTCTGCGGCGACAGCGCAGCCCATTCCGGAGGAATCTCGGCGCCGAACACATATGCCCGAATGATCTCCGCGGTGATAGGCGCGAGAAGCCAGCCGTTGCGCGAATGACCGGCCGCGACCAGCACCTCGCCAGAAGGACCGATCATCGGCCAACCGTCGGGCGACATCGGGCGGATGCCGGCCCAGGCTTGGCCTGCGGCCTTCATTTCACCGGGAAACAGCGTCTCTGCGGCGGCCAGCAATTCGTCGGCGCGCGCCTGCTCGACGCGGCGGTCGGTGCGATCCATCTCCATGGTCGCGCCAAGGACAACGTCCTCGCGCCGCGTGGCGATATAGAAGCCGGGCGCGCGCACGTTCGGCGCCGGCGGACTGTCTAGTGCTATGGGCACGAGATGGCCCTTGCCGGCGCGCACGCGCCGCAACACGGGCGCTGCTTGCTTCAGCGTCTCGGTCGCCCACGCGCCTGGCGCCAACACCACGATGTCGGTCTCGTAAACCGCGTCTTCCTGCGTGCGCACGGCATTGGCCGTGACATTGTTTACGTCTTGGCCGTATTCGATCACGACGCCATGCGCGCGCGCTTGCATAGCGAGACCGCTGATGGCGCGGAGCGGATCACAAACCCCCTCGTCCGTCACAAACACCGCGTGCTCTATCTTGGCGCGGAAGCCCGTGTGCTTGCGGAACGCGCCGGACGTCAGCAGGTCCGCGTGACGGCCCGACGCCGCGACACGTGCGACCAATGCTTCCGATTTTTCGTCACTTTGGCAGATAACGACACCGCCATCCGCACGCAGCGCATCCGCCCATTCGGCGCCGCGCTGCGAGATCCGCCATAGATCGACGGAGGCGAGCGCCAGCGCATCATGCGGCGACGAGAGTTCGCCGAACGGCGCAAGCATGCCCGCAGCGGCGCCCGACGCAGCCGGACCATACACGCTGACGTCTTCGGTTTCCGCTTCCAACAGCGTCACGCGGGCGCCGGCTTTCGCTAACCGGACGGCGCAGAACAGGCCGATGACGCCGCCGCCCACAATCACGACAGATTTCATGGCGCCCGATGTCTCTGGAAACGGGCATGGGCGCAAGGCGCCGTGACGGCGCATCGCACTCCAGATTTAGGGCTTCTTCGAGCGCGCCTCGGCCGCAACCGCGCGGCATAGCGCGGCCACCGCTTCCACCCCGGCGCTGGCGAGCGCCTCGACCGGTACATCACGTCCAAGCGCCTTCGCCAGCTCCTTCGACGCGGCGCCGAGCCGCCGCCACGCCCGCGCATCGATGCGCACCACGGAAAAGTCGGCGCCCCGTTTCGCCCGCTTCTCAGCGCGCGCTGGCGCTTTCTTGCCCGCGCGCCGGCGTACGGCGCTGATCGCCTGCTTCATGTTGTCGACATGCGCCCGGTCCTTGTCTTTTTCGGTCTCGGGCAAGCGCGCATAGGATTTGAACAAGTGCTTGGGCTGGCTCGGGTCACGCTTGTTGCGCGCGATCCAACGTTCGTGAACGTACGCCGCGGCGGCTTCGCGATCGTTTGGAAATTTCTTCACCGCGCGGTAGGCGTCGCGCGCTGCGCGCATATTGTCGCGTTGCGCCTTCGGATCGAGCTTGGCCCATGGTTGATTGACGTCAACCATAGCGCCGCCCCGCATGCGCAGGCGTGGTTTGTCCTTCTGCGCCGGGTCCGCCTTCAGCAGCGTGCGCCGCCACGCATTGTGCGAGCGCGCGGCGAAATACTCCACCGCCGCCTCGAGCACGGGATCGGGCTTCTGCGCCTTGCGTTTCGCGGGCATCCTTCAGCCTAGCAACAACTCTTTAGGAAAACGCAAAACCCCGTTACGTCGGCCGCCAATCCGGTAAGTCAAACTTAGGATCCGGATAGCTGGCGTCGACGAATGTCCGCCCAGCGGCGACGCCGACTTCCAGCAGCAGTTCAAGGTTTTCCTTCTTCCCGTTGTCCATCAGGTCGAGCGCTTCCAGCGCATCGGCGTCAACCTCTCGTCCGAGCAGACGTTCAAGCGTCGTCGTCGGCGGCTGTGGATCGCCGCGCCGTCTTGGTTTCACTTTGGTTTCCAGCAGCACGTCGATGCGCTGGTAATCCAAGAGCGGCGCGCCCCCGATGCACACGCCGCGCATGTCGCCGATCTCGGAATTAACGCGCCACGGTTTGCGCGGCTGCGAGAACGCCTGCATCAGCATGACGCCTTGCACCTGCGTGTCATAGACCATCGCCCGCAGCGCATGGACGCCGCGCAAACCTGGCGGGAGGCCCTGGAACGATTTTCCGTCAACTGTGGGCCGGCGCGAACCGGTGCCGCACGACGTCATCATCAAATTATCGGCGCCGGACTTCCAACCAAACTTATAGCTGGGCTCGAGCGCCAGCATGAACAATTGCGTGCTCGGATTGTTGTTGCCGCTCACGGCGCCGTCGACGAAGTACCCCTTCTGGATCGGCCGGCGCTTGTCGTCGAACTCGATGTCGATCACCACCTCGTCAAAGAAGGTCGGCGCCGCCGCGCTCGCTAGCACAAGATCGGCCAGCCGATAGCGCTTGTTGGGATAGATGCCTGTGTTGGCGGGCGGATCGTAGAATTGCCCAAGCGGATGATTAGTGACGACCCACGCGGATCCCGTATCGATGCGCTTGGCGTGAATGGCCAAACCGGTCTTCAAGTCCTCAGAACCGATCGTCTTGGTCGAGAGCACGGAGTGCAGCGCGCGCCGCAGCTTCTTCGAGTCGAACTTGCATTGCAGAAAAACGCCATCCCCCGCGGTGCGGCCGAACACTTCAGGCCCAAGCTGCATGTAGAGCTCGATCAGCTCATCCACGCTCATGCCGAGCGCCAAACCCGTGGAAATGATCGCACCAGTCGAAGTGCCGCCGATCAGATCGTAATAGTCGGATAGCCGGAAAGCCGTGTCGCCACCGGCGCGGCGACGCAGTTCCGCCTCCAACGGCTTCAGCATGCCGAGCGTCAGCACGCCCTTTACGCCGCCGCCATCGAGCGCAAGGATGCGCTTGGCGCCGGTGTCCGGCGAGAGATGTTCGAACAGCGTCCGCGGCATGGGTCCCCGTCGACGGCCTTCTTAGCCGCCCTGGCGATCTAAAAGAAGGCCAGCAAAGCTGGGTCGCGGCCCATATGGACGGCCCTGAACTCCGCTGCGAGGAACAGCCCGCCCGCCACGTAGACGGCCCCTTCCGCGCCCGCTTTCGCGAGAGCGTGGGCGTACGCATCGGTGACAGAGTCGGCCACGACTATTTCCGCGCTGGGATTCGCCGCCGTCGCGAGTTCAGCGATCGTTCCGGCGGAAGCGCCTTTGTGGCGCGCGGCAGCGCAAAGGATTGTGGGAAACGCTGGCGCAAGCGCGGAGATAATTGCCGACGCATCTTTGTCAGCCGATGCGCCGCATACGAGCAGCGCCTTGCGCCCACCCCGCATCGCATCGAAACCCGCGAGGCTTGTCCTGATCGCGTCCGGCGTGTGACCGACATCGATGACAATCAGCGGCGCGCTGGCGATCTGCTCCAGCCGGCCTGGCCAGCGTGTTGCAGCGAAGCCGCGCTCAACGGCGGCGTCGTTCAAGGCCGCGGTGTCGCGCGCCAGCGCCAGCGCGAGCGCTGCGTTAGAACGCTGATGCGCGCCCGCGAGCGGCGCGCTCAATCCGTCCAAGCAAGCCTTGCCGATAAGAACAGGGTTCACGCCGCGCTCGCCACAATGCCGCTCGATCGCGGGCATCAGCGGCGCGCAGCTTTCGCCGACGTAGAGCGTCGCACCGGAAGGCGCGGCTTCGATCTTGTCGCGCGCGATCGTTTCGAGCGTGTCGCCCAGCAATTGGGTATGCTCGAGGTCGAGCGATGTGAGTGCGAGACGCCGCGCCTCGACTAAGCGGGATGTATCGCGTCGCCCGCCAATGCCAGCCTCCCACACCGTGTAAGCGCAGCCCCGCGAGGCGAACCAATCGGCGGCGACCAAAAACAAGAACTCGAAACCACCAAGCTCATCGGTCTTGCCCGCAAGCTGCACGGCGGCGCTGACGCGATCCCAATGCTCAGCCAATTCATCGTCGCCGATGTCTTCGCCATCGACGCGGAAACGCTCGTTCAGTGCGAACAAATGTGGCGACGTGAAGAGCCCTACGCTGCGCCCAGTTTGCTGAAGCAACGCCGCTGTCATCGCGGCGGTGGAGCCTTTGCCGTTGCTGCCAACGATCACGACGCCGGTCGCGCCAAATCCCGCGAGATCAACGCCCAGCCGCGCCGCAAGAGCGCTGACGCGATCGAGGCCCGGCCCTTTGCCGAACTTTGGATACGGAACGCGCCACAGTCTCATTTCAGCGCGGCGGCGAAATTGGCCCGCCAAATCTCAATGATCAGATCCCAACGCCCATGTTCTTCGAGCGTGGCGATCATCGGATTGGAGTTCACTTCGATTACGGCCAGCTTGGAGCCGTCACATGCCGGTGAAAGATCGAATATGTCCACGCCGGCTAAGCGCAATCCCAACGCGCTGCATGCCGCGAGCGCCAATTGCGCCAGCGGCGCGGGCGCTCCGTCACGCAACCCCTCGGCGCCTCCGCCGGCGGCGCGGTTGGCAGGCCCAGCCAAGGTGATGCATTCGCCCGCCCCAGGCACGTCGTTCAAGGCGATAGAGCGACCCTGCTGATCGCGGCCATGCACGCGGCGCGGCGGTTCATTTGGATCTCGCGGCAGCGCGTCGATCAGCGCGCCTAACGAAGCGATACCGTCGCCCACCACGCAGGGCAGCGACTTCATGTACGAAAATAGCGCGCGCCCTTCGAGCACGAACACGCGATGCTCCGCTGCGCGAACGTAGGGCTGCACAAGAATGGCGAAGTGCTCATGCGCGACGCGGCGCATGTAGTCGGCGAAGGCTTCGAAACTCTCGATCACCTCGGCGTGCAACCCATTGGACGCCGAGATTGGCTTGCAGAACAGCGGGTATCGCGCGCGCTGCGCATAAGCGAGCGCGTCCTGCGGTTCACGGCCGGGCGCGCGCATCTCCGCCCATCGCTTGGTGACAAAGAACATCTCCCCCGGCAACGCGGGTAGCCCGGCTTGGCGCAACGTTTCGGCGCAAAACGCTTTGTCACGCGCGATCGAGGCGGCGCGCGCATCGTTCACCGCATACGGCGTGCCGGCGCCGGCCGCGAACACGGCCCGGCGCGACCCATCGCTCACTTCAAACAGGTAGCCGTCGCCGCCATCGAGCGACCGGAAGGCATAACCGCACGCTTCAGCCGCGCGCTGAGCGTAG
>CALBSY010000492.1 GCA_937967725.1 uncultured Alphaproteobacteria bacterium
CGACCGCCTGCGCCGCGAGGGGACGCCGATCTGTCTACAGGCGTGCCGAGACGCCGGCGTCCAACGCGTTATCCAGCAGAGCATCGCCATGGTGAACGCCGCCGGAGAAGAATGGGCCGATGAAGATACGGTGTTCGCAGCCGACGAAGAGAGCATCGCCTCGCGCGCCATAGACGCGGCGCTGGCGATGGAGCGGGCCGTGCGCGGCTCCAGCCTCGATTGGATCATTCTTCGCGGCGGCTTGTTTTACGGCCCTGGCACCGGCTTTGACGACGATTGGTTCACGCGGGCGCGCGAAGCCAGGCTTCGGCTCCCCGGCGCCGTCGCCGAATTTGTTTCACTTCTCCCTATCGCGCACATGGACGCAGCGACGTTGGCGGCTATCGAGCGTTGGCCGTCGCACCAGACGCTGATTGCCGCCGACGACGAGCCTGCCCGCTGGCGTGATGTTCTTAGCTATGTGGCGAAGCTCGCCGGCGCGCCGGCGCCGCAACCGGGCGGCCGCCTGGGGTTTCCCTCTTTCCGCGTGAGCAATCGTCGCGCCCGCTCGGCATTGTCATGGGCGCCCTTCTATACAAATTACAGAACTGGCCTCGCCCGCTAGCGAGGGTCAAGAGGATCCAATGGGTTTCAAATGCGGCATCGTCGGACTGCCGAATGTCGGCAAGTCCACGCTCTTCAACGCGCTGACCAAGACGGCGGCGGCGCAGGCCGCGAACTATCCATTCTGCACAATCGAACCGAACGTGGGCGAAGTGGCGATGCCTGAGCCGCGGCTGGCGAAACTCGCCGCTATCGCCAAGTCGAAGGAGATTATTCCAACGCGGATGAACTTCGTCGACATCGCAGGTCTCGTGCGCGGCGCCTCGAAGGGCGAAGGGCTAGGCAACCAATTCCTAGCCAACATCCGAGAATGTGACGCCATCGCCTATGTGCTGCGCTGTTTCGAGAACGACGACATCACGCACGTGGAAGGCTCGGTTGATCCCATTCGCGACCTGGAGACTGTCGAAACCGAACTGATGTTGGCCGACCTCGAAAGTCTTGAAAAGCGCATCCCCAATCTTGAGAAGAAGGCAAAGGGCGGCGACAAGGAAAGCAAGCAGACGCTCGACTTGGTGATGCGCGCCAAGACATTGTTGGAGGACGGCAAGCCCGCGCGACTCACCAAGCGCGCTCCTGAGGAAGAAAAAGCGTTCGACATGCTACAATTGCTGACGGCGCTTCCCATCCTCTATGTGTGCAACGTCAACGAGCACGACGCAGCCGGCGGCAACGCGCACACCGCGCGCGTACAAGAGCGCGCCGCGCAGGAGCACGCCGCGTGCGTGACCATTTGCGCGCAGTTGGAGGCGGAAATCGCCGCGCTAGCCGACGAAGAGCAGGCTGAATTTCTCGAAACGGCCGGTTTGCAGGAGCCGGGCCTCACCAAGCTCATCCATGCCGGCTACGACCTGCTCGGCTTGCAGACGTTCTTCACCGTCGGGCCGAAAGAAGCGCGCGCTTGGACCATGCATAAAGGCTGGACCGCGCCGCAAGCTGCGGGCGTGATCCACACCGATTTCGAGAAAGGTTTCATCCGCGCTGAAACCATCTCCTACGACGACTTCATTACCTACAATGGCGAACAAGGCGCGAAAGAAGCCGGTAAAATGCGGCTTGAGGGCAAGGACTACGTCGTTCGAGAAGGCGACGTAATGCACTTTCGCTTCAATGCGTGACGCCGAGCCCGCACGCCTCGCCACTTTCGAGCTTGTGGCGATGGTGGCGGCGATGGCGGCGCTGAACGCACTCTCCATCGATGTGATGTTGCCGGCGCTGCCGGACATCCAGCGTGACTTCGGATTCAGCAGCGACAATGACCGCCAGCTCGTGATCATTGCATACGTCGCGTTGTTCGGCGTGGCGCAGCTGGTCTACGGCCCACTGGCAGACGCTTATGGCCGCCGCGTCGTACTGCTAGGCGCGCTCATTCTGTTCGTGATCGGAACCCTGCTGTGCGTCGTGGCGCCGAGTTTCGAACTCTTCCTGGCCGCGCGCGCGCTGCAAGGCCTGGGCGCGGCCGCGACGCGGGTCATCGGCACTACGGTCGTGCGCGATTTGGTTGAAGGTCGACGCATGGCGCAAGTTATGTCGATGGCGATGACCGTGTTCATGATCGTGCCGATCGTTGCGCCCGGCGTCGGACAGCTCATCCTGTTTGTCGCGCCATGGCGTTGGATCTTTGGCGCCTTGCTATTTTATTCCATTGGTCTGCTGATCTGGCTTTGGCTTCGGCTGCCGGAAACGCTGCGCCCGGAAAACACGACACCGTTCCGCCCGAGAGCGATCGCGAGCGCCTATCTGAGCGTGCTGCGCGAGCGCCAAGCCTTCGGCTACATAATGGCGACAACGTTCATCTCCGCTTGCCTGTTCAGCTACATCACCTCTTCTGAGCAGATCTATGTGGAGAC
>CALBSY010000493.1 GCA_937967725.1 uncultured Alphaproteobacteria bacterium
TGCCCTCCGAGTAACTTGCGATCTGGCTATTCTGCCGCCGCGAGCCTTCTACGCCCACCATAGAGACGGCTGTAGAAGCTCACCAGCCCCGAAACGACGCGCTTGATGTCGACGCCTACTAGATAGAGCGCTGGGGTCAACAACAGCGTGACGGGCAAGCTCAGCAGCACGCCGCCGGCCAACGCCAGAGCCATAGGCTTCAAGAATTGTACGATGGCGGCGTTTTCCATCAGCATCGGCGCGAGCGCCAGGAACGTCGTCAGCGACGTCAGCAGAATCTGGCGGAAACGCTGAACGCTGGCTTCCACGATCGTGTCGTACGCCTTGGCGCGGGCAAGTTGGAAGCCGATGGCTTCGAGGTCCTGCGAGCGCTCGCGGAATTCGCTCTTTTCCCAACGCATCTGCTCCGACGACCGCAGTTCAATCGGACCACGCGTGAAGCCTGACTCAGCGCCTTGGCGGACGAACGCCTCGTGCAGATCGGCTTCGTCGTCAACTTGCACGACTTCCCAAACGTCGCCGTTGTTCGTCACCAATTCGTGCACCGGCAACCCTTCAGGCATGGGTTGGTCTGGACGCTTGCGGCGGAAGGCGAAGTAGCCGCGCATCTGGTTGACGCGGTTCAGCAGCACGACGTTGTCGTTCACGCTGACGCCCATCGCGGCGACCATGCCGAAGTAGGAGAACAGCGCCCAGCTGACGCCCAGTATCCAGTGGCCGATTATGCCGCCGACGAGCGCGAACGGAATAACGCTCATCACCAGCAGCGGCTGCCAATAGGCCCGGAATGTCACCGCCAACAGGAAGTACATCCCGAACAGCGCCATGATGCCGAGCGTCATCAGTTGCTGCATGAACTCGGCTTGGCTTTCAGCCTGTCCGATAGCACGGCGCGACACGGTCGGATAACGCGCTTCCAGTTCCGGGAAATAATCCTCGTTCAGCACCCGCATGATGTTCATGCGCGCTTCCGCCTCGGCCAGTTCGGCCGTGACCAGAATTGAGCTCATGCGCTGGCGCCGGTCGAGCCCGGTCACGCCAGGGCGGAAGTCCCAGGTGGCGACCGCGGCCAATGGCACTTCGCGGCCATCCGCCGTGCGCACACGGAAGGAGGAGAGACTCTCCAGCGTGCGGCGATCGTCGCGCGGATAGCGCACGAATACGCGCACCTCATCGCCATTGCGCGGCAGGCGTTGCACTTCTTCACCGTAATAGGCTTGGCGAACCTGGCGGGTTACGTCCTGCAAGGTGAGGCCAAGTTGTTCGGCGCCGGGCAACAGCGAGAAGCTCAATTCTTCTTGCGCCGCTTCTTCACTGTCGCGGACGCTCAGGACCTCGGAGAAGCGCAACAGCCGCGCCTTCACTTCTTCGACGGCGGCGCGCAAATCGTCCGGGTTCTCGCCCATCAGAGCGAGATCGATCGTGTTGCTGTTGTCGCCGCCGCTGAGCGAGAAGCTGACCCGATCCGCATCGGGCACGGGACCCATGAGATCCTCGAGCCGCCGGGTGATATCGCTCGAGCGCATGTCACGCCGCTCTGGCGGCGTCAGGCCGACCCAGGCCTGCACGCGCGTGTCGTCGATCGACTGGTTCCAGGACCGAATGACGCCGCGCGACATGCGGCCGGTGTTCGGATCTTCGTAAGCGAGGTTGGCGGTTTCGCTCTCAAGCGCTCGCCGCGCGGTGTCCAGTTGCTCGGCGATTTGCTGCATGCGCGAGAACGGCGTCGTCTGCGGCAACTCGATCTGCACTTGCATGAAGTCGCCTTCGACTTCCGGCATGAAAGTCTGCTCGACGCGGCCGGAATTCATCAGCGCGCAAGAGTTGAGGAACAGCGCGATGAAGGCCGCGAAAGTCAGGTAGCGCAGCCTACTCGCGCCCGCGGCGAGCGGTGCGTGGATTGTTCGCGCGAACCATACGATGAAATTCGAGCAGACTTGCTGAGCCCGCATGAGACCGGAAAAGATGCCTCGTTTCTCCGGGTCAGGTTGTTTAATGTGCGCCAAGTGCGCCGGCAGGATGAACAGGGACTCGATCAGCGAGAAGAACAGCGCCGACATCACGACGATCGAAATCGCCCGCGTGAATTGCCGCACTTCGCCGTCGATCAGCATCAGCGGGCTGAAGGCGATCATCGTCGTGACGACGGACGCCACGACGGGCTTCAGCACCAATTGCGTGCCGAGGATGGCTTCGTCGGCGCCGGTCTGGCCGCGTTCGGCCCTCTCGTAGATGGATTCCCCCACGATGATGGCGTCGTCGACCATGATGCCCAGCACCAAGAGGAAGCCGAACACGGTGAGGAAGTTCAGCGAAACGTCGACGTAGGGGAGCACGAAGAAGGAGCCGGCGAACGCCACCGCAACGCCCATCGTGACCCAGAACGCCACCTTCGGATGCAAGGTGAGCAGAAGCAGACCGAAGACGAGCGCAAAGCCGATGCCCGCATTGGACAAGAGGATGGCCAACAGCGCGTTGAAGTCCTCGGCTTCGTTGTAGACGGTCGTCAGCTGCATGCCTTCCGGCAGCGAGCCGCGGGCTTCGGTCAGAAATTCCTGAACAGCTTTGTTGGTGTCCCAAATGTTGAATCGGTCGGCGGTCTGGATGCTGATCAGCACCGACGGCTCGCCGTTCATCCGTGAATAGAGATTGACGTCCTGGAAACCGTCGACGACGCGGCCGACATCGCCGATGCGGACGACGCCGCCATCTGGGGTCTGCCGAATGATGATGTTCTCGAAGTCGCGTTGGGTGTCGGCGAGATTGCGCGCGCTGAGCGTAAAGTTGCCGTCGGGCGTACGCACCGAGCCGGCGGAAGCATTGAGCGAATCCGCCCGCACCGCGCGCGCCACTTCGTCGAAAGTCAGCCCGTAAGCTCGGAGCGAATCCTCCGAAACCTCGATAGACACTTCGGGCGTGCGCGTGCCGACCACGATCGTGTTGGTCGCGCCAGGCAGCAGCGCGATGCGGTCTCGCAGCTGTTCCGCGGTGTCGCGCAATTGGCGCTCGCTGACGTCGCCGTGCAGGCCGAGGATGATCGACCAGTTGCG
>CALBSY010000494.1 GCA_937967725.1 uncultured Alphaproteobacteria bacterium
GCGCATGGAGCCTTCCTCCATATTGCCGTCGCACGTGCCGAGCGCGCGCAGGATTGCGCGCAGCTTATTGAAGTAGGCCGCCGCTTCCTTCCCTGAGCGCATGTCCGGGCGCGACACGATCTCCATCAGCGCTACGCCGGCGCGGTTGAGATCCACATAGGTCTCACTCGGCGAAAGGTCGTGGATCGACTTGCCGGCGTCCTGCTCCAGGTGCAGCCGCTCGATGCGGATGGTCACCGGCTCTTCGCCGTCAGGCTCAACCTCAATCGCGCCTTCGCCGACCACCGGATGCTGGTACTGGCTGATCTGATAGCCCTGCGGCAGATCGGGATAGAAATAGTTCTTCCGGTCGAACCGGCTCTTCCTGTGAATCTCCGCGTTGAGGCCGAGCCCGGTGCGAATCGCCTGCTCGACACAAAAGCGATTGATCACGGGCAGCATGCCCGGCATCGCCGCATCCACCAGCGACACGTGCGCATTCGGCTCGCCGCCATACGCCGCGCTAGCGCCGGAAAACAGCTTTGCCTGCGACGTCACCTGCGCATGCACTTCCAGGCCAATGATGATCTCCCATTGGCCTTTCTCCCCAGCGATAAGCTGATCGGGGCGGGCGGAGCGGACGTCGAGTTCGGTCATGGCATGGGATTAGGGGAGCGCACGCGCCCTTGTCCAGTTGCAGGCGCGCCGCGCCGGCGCCACGGTCGAGGCTAGGAGTCGGCTATGCCCACCCCATTCGAACTGCTTGGCCTCACCCGCCGCGGCGCACTGCCGGCATTCGCCGTATTCGTCCTTCTGGCCGAGGCGCGGGCGCAGGAAGGCCCGCGCGTGCGCGCCGACCACTGGATTGAGGCCCAGGAAGAAATCGCCCGGGCTTTGGCGGGAGGACAAATCTCACCGTTGGTCTGGATGGACGAGGTCGAGCGCCTCACCCGCGAGGTCGATCTCGCCGAGCTGATGGCGACCGTCGGCCGCGCCCGCCTGACCAATGCGGGTCGCGGCGCCTCCAACGATCCATTCAAGCGCAACGTCCGGTTCCTCGATGCAGCGGGTCAACCGCGCCGACTCGGCTACGCGGCGGCGCTGTTCGCATTTGAACCGCACAACGTCATCACGCCGCATGGGCACCGGCATATGGTGTCGGCCCACATTGTTGTAGAAGGCGCCTTCCGCGTCCGGAACTTCGACCGCGTGGGCGACGCGGACGGGGCAATGATCATCCGCCCCACACGCGACTACGTGGCCGAACTCGGGCATGTCTCCACGATGTCGACCGCGCGCGACAATATTCATTGGTTCGTGCCGCAAGGCGGACCGGCAATGACGTTCGATGTCATCATTTCCGGCCTCGATCCAGGTCAGCCGAACTATGAAATCCGCGCTGTCGATCCCGTCGGCGGCGCGCGGCGCGCCAATGGCGACATCGTCGCGCCGCTCATCGATTTCGAGGAAGCCTCCCGCCGCTACACCGCAAACGTCTGATCCGCCCCAAAAACAAAAACCCCCGCCGAGGCGGGGGCAGGCCGAGGGGCTGGCCTTGAGGTGGAGGGAGAACTAGCGTTTCACCACACGCCCTGACCGACGCCGCCATCCATGGTCATGGCGCCGTTGAACGTGGTCTCGGTGCGCGCCTCGCGCATTTCGGTGTCGCGGATGCGCACGACCTTGTCGCCCGGACCGAAACGGCGCAACAGCGAACGCTCGTTGCACGGACGGCGGGGAATCTGCGGCCGGCATTCGACGCGGCCGTTTTCGTACCAAAGCGCCTCGCCAGGCGCGCATTCGCTGGAGCTGCCGCTCATCGTGTAGCGCATGCGCGTGCCGGCCATGCAGCGGAAGATTTCGCCGCGATAACCATCGCGCACGTCGCGCCCGCCGAATGTTTGTGAAGCCGGATGCGGATTGCCGCTGGCGTCGACGCAGATGGCCTGGATTAGCAGCTCGCGCTCGCGCGCCACGCTTTCCATCGTCACCGCCGCTTCAGTTACGCTGAACGCCGAGGAGTGCGCCGCAGCGGCGGCATTGCTCTCCACCACCATGTTCTGACGGATGATCGTGTCGCCCTGCTCGACATTGGCGATGGCGATCGCTGTGGCGCTCGCATGCGCTGAGGCGCGCGCGCCGGCGTTTACGATCACGATGTTCGGCGGCGGCACGTGCGGAGGCGGCACCACGACCGTCGGCGGTTGGCAGCAGGTTGGCGGTGGCGGCGGCGGATTGCAGCCGTGCTGGCACGGCGGCGGCGGGCGCCGGCAGTGGCCATTGCAGTCGGCGGACGCCTCGACCGGCAATAGAAAGAAACCAAGCGCAGCGATGGCGAAGGCGATTGCCGCCAGAATGTACCGGGCTGGAACGGTCATCGGCCGTTTCTCCTGAATCTCGCGTGGCGTGGTGCAAGGCGGGGGCCAGCCTTCACCCCGCGCGGGAAAGCGGCCCGCCGCAGCACGGTTTTCCCTTATGCTCCAAGGCCCAGGGCTTGCGAGGAATGGCCCGCACTCGACGCAACGCAGCAGCGATAACGATTAATGCTAGGGGAAGAGACCTTTCATCCCGACACACGGGCGCTGCTCGCCTATGGGCGCGCCCTAGCCGGCGCTGGCGCACCGCCCAAAAAGGGCGGCGCTGACCATGTGCTTGAACGGCTGTTCGTGATCGAGCGCGCCAAGGATGGACGCTTGCCGGTGCGCACCTTCGGGACCGAATTGGTGAACGTGTTCGGGCGCGATCTCCGCGATCACGACCTGGCGCGCTTCTTCCTGACGCCCGATCTCACGCTCATCCGCGCCTTGATCGAGGCCTGCGACGCCGCTGGCGAGCCGGGTATCGCGCGCGTCACCGCCGAAACCGCATGCGGCAAAGTGCTAGGCGCCGAAATCCTGATCACGCCGCTCAAAGTCGACGCGATGTTGGGAGACCGTTTCCTCGGCTTGTTCCAGACCCTCGGCGGCGCGCCCTTCCTCGGCGGCGCGCCAATCCAGTTGTTGCGCCTCGGTTCGATCCACCCCCCGGCCGCAAAGGCGCCGGGTGGGATGCGGCTCGTCGTCGTCAACGACTGAGTCTAACCCGCGGCTTGCAGCAACGAACGGAAGCGGTCGGCGACAAAGTTGTGGTCGTACGGTTTGGGAATGAAAGCACGCACGTGCTTGCACGCGGTCTCCGCCTTTGCCAGCGAATCCGGCAAACCCGACGTGAGCACCACAAGCGTATCCGGGCTTTGCACCATCAGCCAAAGCGCGAGATCCATGCCGTCGACGCCGCCGGGCATGGTGATGTCGGAAAACACCAGATTGGGTTTGAGGCCGCCGAGGATGAGCGCTTGCGCTTCCGCGCCGTTGCCCGCTTCGACAACCTGAAAGCCGCAATCGCGGAGATGCTCCGCCATCGCCAAACGCGGCAGCACCTCGTCTTCGACAATTAGCACCATCGGGCCCATGGCCGCTTCGTGCTCCGCAGCCGGATCTTCAGCCGGACACATGTCCCCCTCCGCGACTCAAAGCTTACGCCGCCATACTAATGCACGAAAAAAGCCCGGGTTCCCGCACTGGCGCCACAGATTGGGCCGCTCATGACCGAGTAGGCCTCATTACGGTATTCTACGGAACTGCGGCGAATCTCAAGCCGTTATTGCCCGTGGCGAAACAATCTCGAGAAACATGACCTCCACCTCCGCCTCCGAAACGAATAAGAGAAATCTGCTCCTGGCGGAGGACGATGTGATCGTGCGCTTCGTCTTGGCTGCGCAGTTGCGCCGGAGCGGCTACGCTGTGATCGAGGCGGTGAGCGGCGAAGAGGCGAAGGCCGTGCTCGTCGCGGGTCCCGAATTGGGCGTGCTGTTGAGCGACGCCCAGCTGGCGGGCGAACATAGCGGTTTCGCGCTGGCGCAGTGGGTCCGTCGCCATCGCAAATCGATCGAAGTGATCCTCGCCGCTTCGCTTAGCGCAAAAGTTCAAGCCGTCTGCGACCTGTGCAAGCGCCTCGGCAAGAAGTGCGACGCCGCGGCGATCACCACGCGTATTCAGGGCATGTTGGCCGAACGCAAACGGCGCATGCGCCTTCCCTCAAGTACGGCAGCGGGTTTAACTCCGAAGCGCAAGCGCAGCTAACGGCTTTCTGTCAAACGACGTCGCGCCATACCCTTGTCGATGTCGACCAACGCCATCCCCACCGCCAGGAAGGCGGCGCTGAGGACGCCAATATTGCCTAAAAGCGCCGGCCACGATGTCGTCGTCGGATCGAGAAACGGATAAGCGTACCAGCCATCGCGCGCGCCGCGCGCCAGCGCGTAAACGCAATAACTTAGCGGCCAAATCAAACAGAAGAGAGCGTCCGACCACTTCAGCACGCCGTGTGGCCCGACGATCCAAAAGAGGCCGAACAGTAGCGGCGTCGCCGTGTGCAGCGCGATGTCCGCCACCAGCTGCGCGCCCTGCGGCGCCCACATGTTCGCAAGCACCAGATGATAGACGACCCCAACCATGATGATGGCGTTGGCGGCGGCCAGCTCCGCACGTGCGCCATTTCGACCACCCGTCGGCGCGGGCCGGAGCGCCGCGCCCACCCAAATCGCCGTGACGAGGACGTTCGTAAGAATCGTAAAGAAGCCGACGAAACGCCACGCCACGTCAATCGGAGAATGGCCGTCGGCGACCATCGCGGAACAGAGAATGATGAATTGCAGCACCAGCGCACCGGCGCCCGTGAGTGCGCCAAGGACCGCCAGCGCGCGTCGAAGGTTCACGCCACAGCCTTTTCGTCCTCGGCGATCGGCGCGTCATCGCGCAGCAGGGGCGGCCTCCCGCGCATGACGTCCGAGACCTTCTCCGCGATCATGATCGTCGGCGCGTTGGTGTTGCCGCCGATCAGCGTTGGCATCACCGACGCGTCGATCACACGCAGACCCTCCACGCCGCGAACGCGCAACTGCTCATCCACCGGCGCTTTGTCGTCCACACCCATGCGCACCGTGCCGACCGGGTGATAGATGGTCTCTCCCGATCGCCGTATCCATGCGTCGATCTCCGCGTCGGTGCGCACGCCTGGGCCGGGCTGCATTTCCGGCCCGCGATAGAGATTGAGCGCGTCCTGACGGCAAATGTCGCGCACGACGCGCACAGCGTCGCGCATGGTGCGGCGGTCCGTCTCCGTGGCCAGGTAGTTGGGATCGATGCGTGGCGCGTCGAACGGATTGCGCGAGGCAAGCCGCACGTCGCCGCGGCTCTCCGGCCGCAATTGGCATGCGTGGATCGTGAACCCGTCACGGTCCGCCTTCACCCGCGCATGATCCAACATTACAGCGTTGACCAGGTGCAGTTGGATATCGGGCTGGTCTAGTTCGCCGCCGGGCTTGAGAGACCGGCCACCGTGCAAGTGATTGGTTCGCGCGTGAGCTGGCTTGGCCAAGTGGTCTGC
>CALBSY010000495.1 GCA_937967725.1 uncultured Alphaproteobacteria bacterium
ATACGGCGACCACCGAGATCTACACTCTTTCCCTACACGACGCTCTTCCGATTTGCCTCAGGTCGCCGTTCCGGCGCCAGCCCAAACACAACCCAGCTTCGATCATCACCGCGCCGGCAGCGCTGTCCTCAAGGCCATCGTCCGCTTCGCACTCGCAACCTTCGGCGCCTATCTGGCCTATCTCGCCGCGGTGGATTCGCAACTCGGCGAATTTGAAGTCTGGCTCGCCATCGGCGCCGGCTTCCTGGTGACGCTGGCGCTCTCTATGTTCGGCGTCATGCGTGAATTCGTGCATATGCTGGCCGAGACCGCGCGCTGGGTGATCATCACCGGCGTCGCGCTTGGCGCCGTGTGGATGATGCTGCACATGTCGGCGTAAGTTCGCCGGGGGCGCCTGCAAAGCATGACTCTGAATTGGCTGCTCGCGCGCCCCGAACGCGGCCTGCTCGCGCTTATGCTGGCGCAGATCGCATTCTGGACGCTTGCGCCCGCGCTCTCGCACTCAGCGCCGCCGCTCGACGTCGTCGAGATGTACGTGTGGGGCCGCGAATGGGTGGTCGCTACGTTCAAGCACCCGAACCTGCCCGGCCTCATACTCGAACCGACCAGACTGCTGACCGGTCAAGTCGGCTGGCCCGCCTATCTGGTCTCGCAGCTGTTCATCGCCGCAACGTTCTGGGCGGTGTTCCAGCTCGGACGCGATCTGATGGACGCGCCGCGCGCGCTGGCGGGAACGCTGCTGCTCACCGGCGTCTACTTCTTCAGTTGGGTGACGCCGGAGTTCAATCACAACGTCGCGCAGATGCCGCTCTGGGCGCTGGTGATGCTGTTGCTTTGGCGCGCGGGCGAACGAGGAAGGCTACTCGACTGGATTCTGCTCGGCGCGTTCGCCGGCCTCAGCCTGTGGGCCAAGTACTCGTCCGGGATCCTGCTCATGATCGCCGCGGTGTGGCTGCTCTGGGACGCGAAGGCTCGCGCGCGCATCCTGACGCCCGGGCCGTGGTTAGCGCTGATCACCTTCATGCTCGTCGCGGCGCCGCAAGCGTTGTGGCTCATCGACCACGACTTTTCGCCGTTCGCCTACGCCGCGCGCCGCGCTGGCGGCGGCGAGTGGTGGGCCCCACTTGAGTTCCTGCTCACGCTTGCGCTCGATCACCTGCCGATGCTTGTCCTGCTCGCCTGCGCGGGCTGGTTCGGCAAGGCTGCTGAGGACGCGCCGTCAGAGCCAGATCAGCGCGCGCTGCGCTACATGCTGTTGCTTGGACTCGGGCCCGCACTGCTCACCGCCATTGCCGCAGCCGTCAGCGGCGCGGGGCTGCGCGCGTCCTGGGGCGCGCCGATGGTCGTGCTATCAGGCCTGCTGGCAGTTGCGCTGATGGGCGGCAAATTCAACCTCGCGCGTTTGAAGCGTATCGCCGTGGGCGCGGGAGTGCTGATTGTCGTCGTGTCCGGCCTCTATTTCGGCCACATGCGCTACGGGCTCGCCTTCACCGGCAAGCCGCTGCGCGGAAACTGGCCGCAACACGAGATCAGCGAAACATTGCAAGCGCACTGGCGCCAAGCCACCAACGACGCGCCACTGCGTGTCGTGGCGGGCGACATCTGGGATGCGGGTCTCGTCGGCCTCGACGATCCTAATCCGCCGTCCGTGCTGATTTGGGGCGATTACGAAATCGCGCCTTGGGTGACGCCAGAAGAAGTAGAGCGCTACGGCGCGCTCGTGGTCTGGAGCGGCGATCAACCCGAGGCGCTCACCGCCTTCGCCAGCGGCCTCGCATTTCAGCAAATCACGTTCCGCGCCGAGCAAACGCGCGCGGCGAACGCGCGCGACATCACCATCCACTACGCGATTGTGCCGCCTGCTTCAGACGCTCGCTAACGCCGGCGCTTCGGCGCGCTCC
>CALBSY010000496.1 GCA_937967725.1 uncultured Alphaproteobacteria bacterium
AGCCTCGGCTTTCCGCATGTCCTTTCGATTCTGCGCCGTATCGAGAATCGACGGCAGCACCGCGTTGACTCGCACGCGCCCCTTCAATTCCTCGGCCAAGCTCTCGGTTAGTTTATGCACACCGGCTTTCGATGCGGCATATGCGCCAAATCCGGCGCCAGCTTTCAGCGCACCCGCCGCCCCGACATTCACGATGGCGCCGTTCGTAGCGATAAGGTGCGGCAGCGCCGCCTTCGTGGCGGTCACGGCTGTTTTCAGATTGATCGCGTACATCATGTCCCACACGGCGCAATCGCTCTCGTTCAGCGTGCGCCAAGTGAAACCTCCGGCGACGTTCAGCAACACGTCGATGGCGCCTGTCGCGTCGCGAATCCGTTGCATGACAGTCGTGGCGGCGTCTGTTTTGGTCAGATCGACGCCGCCGCATGCGAGCGGATCGGGAGCAAACTCGGCTGGCGCCGGTGCATGATCGACCATGGCGACACGCGCGCCCATAGCCCGGGCGCGTTCGCTCACAGCGCGTCCCAGCACGCCGAACGCCCCTGTTACGACGATGATTTTGCCGTGCATCACAACGCCTCCTGCTCGCTTCTAGCCCGGGCGCGATGCATCTGAAACCGGTTGATGCGGCATCTGCAATATGACGAGCAAGCTCGTCCGCCTTATGCCTTTCCTTGGGCGGGCGGCCACTGAGGCCGCTCGCCACTTTTCTTGCGTCTAGGCGCGGCTCTTCATTTCCGCCATCACGCGCTGCGCATAGGCGCGGCTTACGGGCACCTCGTCGCCGCTGTCGAGCACCGCCATGAGCCTGCCGTTCGCATCGCGCCGAACCGCTTTCAGCCGCTTCCAATTGACGAACGCAGAGCGGTGGACCCGCAACATGACGCTTGGATCGAGTTTTTCTTCCAGGTGCGACATGGTCTCGCGATGCAGGAGCGTGCGTCCTTCCCAATAGAGGCGTACATAGTCCCGCTCCGCTTCGATCCGTTCGACGTCCGCAACCGGTACGCGCAGGAAACGGCCCCTGTCGCGGATCCAAAATTCCTTTTCGAACTGCGGACCTTCACGTTCAGCGGCTTCACGCCGCAGCGCCTCTAAAACTGATGCCAATTCCTCGGCGCGCCGGCCGGCGTCCTGCGCGGCCCGCCGCTCGCGCGCGCGGTCCAGCGCGGAAGCAAGGCGTTCGAACTCAACGGGCTTCACCAAATAGTCGATCGCCGAAGTTTCGAACGCTTGCACGGCATAGGAGTCATACGCCGACACGAAGATCACAGCCGGACCGCCCGAATCCTCGACCGCGTTGGCTACTTCAAAACCATCCGCCAAAGGCATGCGGATGTCGAGCAGCACGACATCGGGACGCAGATTGCGCATCGCGTCGATCGCCTGCGCGCCATCGCTGGCCGCGCCGACCACTTCGACGTCCGGAATTTCGCGCAACGCGAGCTTCATCCGCCGCAGCGCAAGCGGTTCGTCGTCCGCTAGCAACAGGCGCAGGGGTTCGGCCGGCACGTTCTTCCTCCAGGGGCAACCAAATTTCGACTCGGCACCCTCGTGGGTCGCGGTTGCGCGCGATAAGACCCGCGCGTCCGCCATAGATGAGCTCCAGTCGCTCACGCGCATTCGCGAGACCGACGCCATTACGGCGGCGCGGCTGACCCTCTGGCGGCAACCCGGGGCCATCGTCTTCAACGGTGATGCGTAGGAGATCGCCATCGCGCGACGCCGAAACATCAATGCTGCCGCCTTCGGCGCGCGGTGTAATGGCGTACTTGATCGCGTTCTCGAGAATGGGCTGCAGGATCAAGCTCGGCAGCTGAGCGTTCTCCAGTCCGGGCTCGATATCGAACCGCACTTTCAGTTTATCGTCGAAGCGCGTTTGCTCGATTTCCAGGTACTTCCGCTGCGCTTCGAGTTCGGCGGTCAACGCGGCCATTTCAGTGGGTTGGCGATCGAGCGAATAGCGCAAAAAACCCGCCAGCCGCAGTAACATATTCTCTGCTTGCTCGTTGCGCTTCTCCAATACGAGCGTCGAGATGGCGTTCAAGGTGTTGAACAGGAAGTGCGGATTGATCTGGTAGTGCAGCATGCGGAGCTGCGCGTCGTACGCTAGCGCCTGTGCGCGGGCCACAGCGCGCTGTTGCGCCATGGTCTCGAAGTGATAGCCGAGCAGCGCCTGCGTCAGCCCCCAAAGCGGCAGCGCCCAGCCGAACTGAAACAAGTAGATCACGAACGGGTACGGATCCGGCGCGAATCCGGCGAGCGCGCGTGGCCAAAGCTGCTCGCTCCACTGGGTGACCGGGGCGAGCGCAAGAGCGCCGAGCACCAACAAGAGGTTGCGAGCCCAATTTGAGCGGCTGGCGCCTGGCCCTGCCACGAGCGCCAGCAGCACGCCGGTCAAAACGAAATAGCTTGCGACCACCAGAACCCGGTTGGCCAGATACGGGAAGTCCGACATGTCTTCCGGCGGATCCGCCGCCGCCGCCGACGTGCGGACAACCAGATAGACGAGCCAGAACGCGATGTGCGCGCCCCAGCGCACGAGCGCCGGATGATCCAACAACCCGCGCGGTTTGCCGGGCGGACGTACGAGCTCGGGCTCACCAGCGGTCATGGCCTCAGCCTAGCTAACTCAGGGCAAGCATGGATATCGGTAACTACAGTAATCGGCCCAGCCATTCGTCGCGTCTTTAGGTCGTTTCGTCGTGAGTTCTTGTCTTCGACCAGAACACCGCGACTTATGTCATGAGAACTAACGGCAGCGCCTTTCCCCGCGCTGAGCAAGCGCAAAAGCGCAGCGGTTGAACACAAGTGCGAGAGGCTCCGGTAGGCGTCTATGGAGCCATCGCGGAAGATTATCGCGCGACAATTCCCGCTTCGATTGTATAGTGACGCCCGGCGCTCGGGGGCGCTGCATGACTTACATTGTATTCCTGCCGGGCATCCAAGGCGCGGAGCTCTATGAGAAATCGCCGCCCAGCGGGAGGTGCGCCCGCGTGTGGCCGCCGCACGTCTTCAGCTGT
>CALBSY010000497.1 GCA_937967725.1 uncultured Alphaproteobacteria bacterium
CGGGTACGTCTTCACCGCGCCGGTGGAAAAGGCGTGAACTGGAGTCCGCTCAACACCCTCACCGGACGGCTGGTGCTGGTGACGGTCGTCGCCGTGATTGTGTCCTACGCTGCGGCGTTCCTGCTCTTTGCCAACGAGCGCGGCGCGGCGCTGCGCCGTGCGGCCGAGACCAGTGTCGTCGAGCGTGTGGCCTACACGGTCGAACGCCTGCGCGAGGTCCCGGCCGGCCAACGTTCTGCCGTCGCCGAACAAATCCGCGACTTCAGCCTTCGCTACACGATCTCGACTGAGCCGGAAGTCGTGCAGAGCGCCGCGAGCGGTCCAGGGGCGCGCATCGCCCGATCGCTGTCCGAGCGCCTCCATGGCGCCGATGCACGCGCACAAACCCGCACCGTGGAGGCGCCGTCGCGGCGTTGGCGCGTGCGCGGCCGCGAGGCTGACGGCGGCGGACCGCCGCCCGGCGCCGATCCGCCGGCGGACGCGCCTTTGGTTCGCATCACACTCGCGACCGTCTCCGCACCGCTTGCAGATGGCGTTTGGCTCAATGCGCACGCGCGACTGCCTGGTCCGCGCTCTCCTCCATTCAACGTTCTCGCCGGCGCGCTTGTCTCCGTGTTGATTGTCGGCGTGGGCGCCGCGCTGGTGTCGCGACAGATCGGACGCCCGCTTGCTGACCTAGCCGCCGCGGCGCGCGCGCTTGGTGCTGGCGAGACCGATGTAGCCACGCCGGTGCGCGGCCCCGACGACGTTCGCCGCGCGTCGACCGCCTTCAACGCGATGGCCGAACGGCTCGGCCGCCAAATGAGCCGGCAACGCCAAATGTTGTGGGCGCTCTCGCATGATCTGCGCACGCCAATCACTGCGCTAAAACTTCGAGCCGAACTGATCGAGGACGAAGCGGCGCGTCAGAGGTTATTGGCGCCAATTGAGGAAATGGAGCATTTGACTGAACAGGCGCTATCGCTGGCGCGCGCGGGCGCGAGCCAGGAAGAGCGCATCAGTGTCGATCTTTCTGAAATCGCGGAAACGCTGTGCGGCGAGTTGCGCGATCTGGGCCTGAGCGTGAGCGCCGAAGCGCCGACGCCAGTTTTGGCCGAATGTCGCCCCAGCGAAATTGCCCGCGCGTTGCGGAATCTGGCGGAAAACGCGGCAAAACATGGGGGCGGCGGGAAAATGCGGGTCTATCGTAGCGCAGGAGGCGAGGCTGTGGTTGAGGTCATCGATGACGGCCCCGGTGTTCCCGAAGAGCAACTCGCCAAATTGGCGACTCCCTTCTTCCGGGCCGATCAGGCGCGATCGCAAGCCAACGGCGCCGGCCTGGGGCTCGCCATCGCGCAAGCAATCGCGGACGGCCATGGCGGGAGGCTTAAGTTCGTCAACCGGACGCCGCGCGGGTTCGTCGCGACGTTGACTCTGCCCAACTGACGCGCACGCTTGCGCGATATCAAAAGATACAATCAAAACACTGGCGATCATTGCGGCAACGCCGTACGTCTGAGTTCCAAGGTGGAAACGGGGATCGATGGCGGCTGATGGCCAGCGCAATGGCTATTTGGAACTTCAGCGCGCCCTGCCGGCCGCTGATAGCGCGATTGCGTATGCCGTCGCCGCGCTGATCGTGGCCTTCACCAGTCTGATCAAGCCGCCGCTCGATGTTTGGGCGGGCGAACCCATTCCGCCCTATATCACTTTCTACCCGGCAGTCGTTCTCGCTAGCCTCTGTGGCGGACCGCGCGTCGGCGTCGCCGTCGCCGCCGTCACGTTGTTCATCGCATGGTATTTTTGGCTGCCGACTTTCAATAGCTTCGCGATAGTCGGCGCCGGTACGCCGCTCACGCTCGGCATATTCGCGGTCAATGCTCTGCTTCTCGCCTGGGTGGTCGGCGTCGCGCGTCTGATGCTCGACCGCGCCGCAGCAGGCGAGGCCGAGCGCACGTTAGCAGCGCGCGAATCCGTGCATCGCACCAAAAACTTGATTGCCGTCGTGCACGCTATCGCCAGCAAGAGCGCGCGGGAAGTTGAGACTGTAGAACAATACAAAGAGGTTCTTTCGCAACGGCTGGCGGCGCTCAACGTGGCGCAAAACGCTCTCGTTCGAGAGGACTGGAGTGACGTGCCGCTTGCACAAATAATCGACGACGCCATAGCGCCTTTTTTGCCCAATCCGAGCTTGAGTATCGAACCGGGTCCCGATGCGGACGTGCCAGAGCGCTACGTTAATGGCCTTTGCTTGGCGCTCTACGAGCTATGCACCAACGCGATGAAATATGGCGCCCTCGCCAACGGCAATGGCTGCGCCAAACTCACGTGGCGCACCGATAACGGAAATTGCGTACTCGAGTGGCGCGAAGAGCGCCGCAGCGGCGGCAAGGTCGAAGGCTCCGGCTTTGGCACCATGCTGATCAAGACGGCGTTATCGCGGGACGCCGACACCCGCGTGGACTACGAGTTCACGGCGACGGAAGTCATCGCCAAGTTTCGCTGGCCGACGCGTTAGCGCCCGGCGCGGTCAACCGTGTAACCCCGCGCGCGCAATTGTTCGACCAACCCGTCATCGCCCAGCAAATGGCCCGCGCCCACGGCGACGAAATCAACGCCCGCGCCTTCCAGTTCGCGCACGAGAACGTCTATCCAGGCGTTGTTGCGGGCGACGAACAGCGCTTGGTAGACCTCCGGATACTCATCGCGCGTATCGTCGACAACCAGCCGCTCCAAGGCGTCGAGATCGCCCCGCTCCCAGGCCGCCGTCATTGTGCCGATTTGCTCGGGGCCCTGTTCGGCTTCCTCAATGGCCTCGAGCAAAATCTCACGCTGCGTTTCCGCGTCGAGATTGGCGAAGAATCCCATCTGCTCTTCCACAGTCTCGAACGCACGCAGGGGCTTTCCATTCGTCTCCGCGAACGCATCTATTGCGCGGTCAACGCCGGAGGCGGGATTGTAGCCGGCCTGCATGATCGGAATGATCGAGAGCGTCAGTCCCGCCAACCATGGCTGCATGGTTTCCAGTGTCGCACGCGGCACGCCGAGCCGCTGCGTCAGCGCATCCAGCCGCGCGTTTTCTTCTTCGCTCAGCCAGCTCGATAGCGGGCGGTCCGGCGGCGCCGCGCCAAGCTGCATGGCGATCGCTTGTGCGCGCTGGTCCGCCTCCGGCGAGATGTCGATTTCGAGCCACACTTCGTCCGCTGACGCCAAAGCATCGCGAACGTCGGCGTCGCCCCAATCAGCGCCGGCGCGGCGCACATGCACGGTGCCGTACAGGTACATGGTGGAGTCTGCGTCGCGGACGACGTAAAGCGCGGGATCGAACTCCTGCGCGCACGCAGCGGTGGCGAACGCCGCACAGGCGGCAAGAGCGGCCAAGACAGTTCTGAACATTCTGTCCCCTAGCGCCAAGGCGAGAAGTGCTTCGACAGCTTCAGCCCCTGGCCCTGATAATTCGAACCCGCCTCACCATAGAGGCGCTCCACTGGCCCGCAAAGCGGCTCGAACACGAGTTTCCCCACCGGCTGACCATCGGTGACGAAGAATGGCACGTCACGTGAGCGCACCTCCAGCACGGCGCGTCCTTGGTTTGGCGCGACGCCGAATCCGGGATCGAAGAAGCCCGCATAATGCGCGCGGAATTCGCCGAGTTCGGTGCGGATCGGGGCCATCTCCGCCGCTTCGTCCGGCGGGATCAGCACGTTTTCTTTCGACGCAAAAATGTAGAACTCACCCGGATCGAGCACGACGCGGCCACGCCGCGCCTCCAGCGGCTCCCAGAAATCGCGCGGATCGTAAGCGCCGACCCGATCCACATCAATCACGCCCGAATGCCGTTTGGCGCGAAATCCCACCGGACCTTTAAGCGAAAGGTCCATCGTGAAATCCATCTCGCGTTTCACGCGCATCGCCCCCTGCCGCAGCCGCACTTGGCTCAGCCGCGTGCCGGTGCGCACCAAGACCGAAAACGTGCACGGGCTGATTTCGGCCCAGAGCGGCCCACAGTAGC
>CALBSY010000498.1 GCA_937967725.1 uncultured Alphaproteobacteria bacterium
TCGGCATTTTCGACGCCGGCGGCGCGCGCATCCAGGAGGGCGTGGAGAGCCTTGCCGGCTATGCCGACATCTTCCAGCGCAATATCCTGGCCTCGGGCGTCATTCCGCAGATTTCCGTCATCATGGGGCCGTGCGCCGGCGGGGACGTCTATTCCCCGGCCATGACCGATTTCATCTTCATGGTGAAGGACACCTCCTACATGTTCGTCACCGGCCCGGATGTGGTGAAGACCGTCACCAATGACGTGGTCACCGCCGAAGAGCTGGGCGGCGCGCGCGTGCACGCGGCCAAGTCCGGCGTTGCGGACGGCGCGTTCGAGAACGATTTCGAGACGCTGACGCAGATGCGCCGGCTGATCGATTTCCTGCCGCTGTCGAACCGCGAGAAGCCGCCCACGCGCCCGCACTTCGACGACGCCACGCGCGAAGAGCCCTCGCTCGACCGCCTCATCCCCGACAATCCCAACAAGCCCTACGACATGAAGGAGCTGATCGAGAAGGTCGCCGACGAAGGCGATTTCTTCGAGATCGCGCCCGAGTTCGGCAAGAACATCCTCACCGGCTTCGGCCGCCTCGACGGCGCCAGCGTCGGTTTTGTCGCCAACCAGCCGATGACGCTCGCCGGCGTGCTCGACATCGACGCCAGTCGCAAAGCCGCGCGCTTCGTGCGCTTCTGCGACGCCTTCAACATCCCCATCGTCACTTTCGTCGACGTGCCGGGCTTCCTGCCGGGCACGCGCCAGGAACTGGGCGGGTTGATCAAGCACGGCGCCAAGCTCCTGTTCGCGTTCGGCGAAGCCACCGTGCCGAAGGTGACCGTCATCACGCGCAAGGCTTATGGCGGCGCCTATGACGTGATGAGTTCGAAGCACCTGCGCGGCGATGTCAATTACGCCTGGCCGTCGGCCGAGATCGCGGTGATGGGCGCCAAGGGCGCGGTCGAGATCATTTTCCGCGCCGACGCGGGCGATGAAAAGAAGATCGCCGAACGCACCAAGGAATATCAGGACCGCTTCGCCAACCCGTTCGTCGCCGCCTCACTCGGTTATCTCGACGACGTCATCATGCCGCGCGAAACCCGCAAACGCATCATCCGCGCGCTGGCGACGCTGAAGAACAAGAAGCTCGAAAACCCCTGGAAGAAACACGACAACATTCCGTTGTGAGTTATGGGAGGGTAGTGCGATGGATGTGAAAATCAAAGAATTCAATGTTGAGATGGAAATCAAGAATAGCGGCATAGAGCTCGAAGTTAGAGAGCCGAGTGGTGAGCATTTGGGCGACCTGATAGTCACCAAAACCAAGATCGAATGGTGCAAGGGACGTGTTAGGCCGGGGAACGGTGTTTCCCTGACCTGGAAGAGGTTCATCGAGCTTATGGATAGCCAGAAGAGTTCGACCTCGCCATGAAGGCGGGACCCTCTAGGCTCGGGCGCCGCCCGTTGTCGTATTGCGTATGAGTTCGACGATTTTCATCCCATCCGCACTGCTGGCTTCGGGTTCGCCCAAGTAGCCTGAGGGCGTGAGTGCAAAGATTGACCGAGTCGTCTCCATCAAAACGGCATCCCTCGCCATGTCATCTGCGGCGGCCTTCACGAACGCTTGAAAGGTCTTGAGCGCGTTTGCGCGATGTCGGTTAATCGCGGCCTGATGTTTCAAAGCGCGGTACATGCGAGCGCACCAGAACGTAGCACTCACGAAAAGCCCAAGCAGCACGAGCTTCGAGATCGTATGCTGGGTGATCTGTGCATACGACGCATCTGCGGGCAGTCGAAAATAGAAGAACGACAAGGCCGCGAGCGCGCCTGCAGCTGCTCCGAAGATCGCGGCTCCTCCGAGCCAGCCGCGAGCTCCCCGATCCAGCCGTCCCGCCTCCTTGTCGAAGTCAGTAGAAAAGTGAGCGATCCCGACAGATGCTGCCGCCTCACGTGCCTGCGTCATGATGGACGCTATTTCCCTCATTTGGTTTTCCAGATCCGCCTTCCCCTCGGTAATCAGGTGTTCTGCGTCTTTGCGGGCTTGAGCAAGATCTCGGACCGACTTGTCGATGTCCCCGCGCTGTAGCGCGAGGAATGCGGCGTGAGGACTGATTGTCGTATAGAGGCGATCAACGAGTCCTCGCACAGCGTTTGCCAGCTCGCCGCGCCTTTGGTTTGGGTCCCCGCCTGAGTTGATCCTAAAGTCGTTGATTAATTTGAGATGCTCGGCGAAGGCGTTCACGGCATCGGCTAATGAGCGAGCAACGTTTTCCGGGAGTAGCCGGAGCGGCAAATCTTGCAGAGGACGCACGAGCGCAATGCCATCCTCGAAAACCTCTCGACAATCCTGGAAATCGATAGGGCCCCAGTCGGGCCTCGACACGAGACGGTCAACGTTTTGAAGAGTTACAGCGTTGACCGCTTGGCCTAATCGTTCAATGGTTTCTTGTGTAGGCATCCCGGCAACGGCTCCATGCGAATCAGTCAAAGCTGAATCGGTTCGAAATCCCCGTCAACGTCCTGACAGCATTGATACGACACCGAAACTAATGCTGTTCATCACCCCCGCATCCTCCACCGATGTCCCCGCCATCGCGCAGCTCTTCCGCGTCTGTGCGGCGTCCCTGCCGATCGGTCTCGTCTAGCAGAACATTAGCGGCGAGCTGGTCGCGCTCCTCGGCAAGTACGCCCCGCCTTAACAAGCGCGAATCCTCTCCCTCCTTTGAGAGGGGTTGGGCATGGTCCCGCGTAGCCGGGGCGATTGCACTGCCATCGCAACGCCGAACGGCAGGGTGAGGGTGGGGCGTCGGCGGACGGTAGCGTGGCGCTAGTCTCAAATGCGGGGATAGGCACACGCTCTATCCCGCACACGCGAGCGCTCGAAATCAGCAGCGCGGGCTTCCATCCCGCGTAACTGCGTTTGCAAACACACGCTTGCGCGCTTGGAAGCGCGCGTTCCTGCCTGCACACAAAAATCTATCCGACCGGGTTGACGCCGCGCTTATACTGCAAGCGTCGCACACGGGAGATTTCGAAGAGCTCCGAAACTTTGGAATGTGCGGCGTTCGGTTGCGTGTGGAGTCTGCTCGCTGGGGATGCAAACCGCGAGGTCCAGGAGAGATCGGACT
>CALBSY010000499.1 GCA_937967725.1 uncultured Alphaproteobacteria bacterium
AACGGAACCGGCGCCGAGTACATCAACGACGAGGTGAGCATTCGAGACGCGGAGGTCGACCTCGAACCCCTGCGGGGATTGTTTGGCGCCTTTCGTGGGCCCATCCCTTACGACCCGCGCCTGTTCTGGCGCATCGTCCTTTTGCTTCGTGATCCGCGTGACATCCTTACATCGCTCTATTACTCTTGGACATTCTCGCATCCGATTGAACCTGGCCGGCGGAATCTCGTCAATTTAGACGGCGAACTATTCAATCCCAACGATGAGCAGCGCCGCCAGTGGGCGGAAGAAGGGCCGGATCCGTTCGTGCTCGAATACGCGGCGTTCGTGGAACGAACCTTGCGCGTTTATCTTGAGGAGCTCGCGCCACTGCCCCAAGCGCGCATCGTGCACTACGAGGATTTTGTCGAAGACCCTCTTGGATGGACGGCGCAACTGCTCGTTCAACTCGGCGCGGAACCCACGGATGTAGAGTATTTACTTCCCGGTGTGGCCGCGCGCTTCGCCGAACAGTTCGCCCCCATAAAGGCCGAAGACAAAATGAAGCACATTCGGCAGAAGGCACCGGGAGATCACGTGCGCAAGCTTAAGCCAGAGACGATCCAAGCGCTAACACAGCGCTTCCAGTTCTACTTCAACGCAACCGGCCGCGCGCCCTAACTACTCCGCCGCCGCCGCGAGCTTGCGCGCAGCGCCCTCCGGGCGTTTGCGGATCAGCGCTACGCCCAGCGAACCGAACCGAACTGCATTGAACGCGGCGCCGCGCTCCGCTTCTTCATCGGCTTGCACAAAAACGCCGTGGTGGGCGCCCTGCTGCACCGCCTCGCCGTGCGCGCCCTGCGTCATCAGACGGCCCAGAAAAACGGACATCTCTTCACCGTCATCCGGCACACGGCGCTGTTCGTCGATCAGCACCATCGCGCCGCCGGGCGACAGACGGTCGAGCGCGCGCGCCATGGTGGGGGCGAAATCGTTCTCAATGGCGACGCGATCGACGACGACCAGATCGAGCTCCTGCGCCAGCGGATCGGACGCAGCCAGGTTATCGAGCGCAGTATGCGCGCGATTAGACAGCACCCGTGCGAAGCCGCGATAGGACGAGCGCGCCAGAAGTTGCGAGATCATGCCGGGATCGCCGGTCTCATCCTCGAGCACGCCCTCGGCCCAAGGGCGAACCAGGAACAGATCGATTCCGGGATTGCCGTCCACCAGCACTTGGATCGTCGGCCAGTGCATCGGGCCAATGAAGGCGGCGTTGCGCGGATAGTCCTTTAACAGCACGAGCGACATCGCGAGTACCGCGTCGTCGTTTACGACGCCGCGCTCGCCGCCAGTGCGATTCGAATGCGCGACCGTAGAGCTGAATGCGGCGATCTCGCAGTCGCCCATCAGCGCCGTCACAGAATCACGGTCGCGCGCCACGCAGTTCAGTGGTTGCCATTCCGGCGCGGAAGCAAGCTTCGCTGCGCCTTGCACGCGGCGCTCCTGCAGATCGGCGGTTGCAAGCCCCCATCCCTCTTCGTTCGGGTGTGGGTCGTAGCTTAGCAGCATCTCGTTGATGCTGTTCGGATCGCGAGAATGCGCGTTGCCGGTCGAGGCGAAGTGCTCAATGTGGAAAGCGACCACGCCGTAGTAGCTGAGGTCCATCCAATTGTACTTCTGCGTGACGCGGAACATCAGTTCGTTGTCGCTCCAACCCCAAGCGCGATCGAGCTTCTCGTTGTAACCGCCGAACTCAAACCAAAGATCGCGGTGCATCAGCTGCGCAGCGGAAAAGCCGCCCAGGCAATCGGCGCCCGGAAGCTCTTTGCGCCGCGAAGACATCAATCGCTTCAGAATTTCCGTCCACGCCGCCACGTTTGGCCGGCGCGCAGCGACAGCGCCCGGAATCTGGTGGCGCGGGATCGGGTAGATCAGTTGCTCCTTCGGGAAGTGAGTCGGCAGCCTGCCGTCCAGCACCTCCAGAAGCGCTTTGAGCGAAGGCAGCGTCATCATGCTGTCCGAGTCGGCGAGCATGATGAACTCACCCTCGGCGCGGCGCACGCCCACGTTCACGGCGCAGGTCGTGAAGAACGACACTTGCATGTTGCGCGCCTTCGCGACCGCGGGCGGAACGATGACGAAGCGTAGGACGCTTGCCGCTTCCGGCGTGAGCTCGATCTCATCCGCTAACGGCGCGGCTTGGCTGTTCCAGTCGACAAACAGCACTTCGACGTCGTTCAAGCGTCGGAGCGCCTTCAGGTTCGCCGCCATGAAGTCGAGGCACGTCTGCAGCCGGTAGCGATAACCGCCGAGATAATCGTCGTTGCGGCCAACGATAACGATGCTGAGAAGCTTGCGCGCGCTCACGGGCCTTTCCCGCGTGCAAAGGCGCGGCGGAGCATGTCGTCATATGCGGCTTCAACCTCGCGCGCGAACCGCGCCCCATCGCCGAAGCCGTGCTCGACCATCATGCGGCGAAGGTTCTTGCGATAATTCACGATGCGGTCGGAGTCTGCGGCGAGCTCAACGCCGATTGGGTCAAGACATCGACCGGCTACGGCACGG
>CALBSY010000500.1 GCA_937967725.1 uncultured Alphaproteobacteria bacterium
CATGCGAGCGCCGAACGACCACACGACACCCCGCTTGGCGCAGGGCAGTTCCAGCGCGCGGCCCTCGGCTTCGCGCAGCAGAGCGGCGTAATCCGCCGGCGTCTCGTCATCGCGCTCCAGCCCGGAAATGCCGATGAAGCGCGCCTGCGCCAGCGGCGCTTCAACAAGGCCGAGGCCTTCCCACAATGGACGGTCGTAATCGCCGGGGCCGATCTTATACATCGGGCCCGGCGCGCGGGCCGCGAGCTCGGCGCGGATAGCGTCGCCAGACGTGACAATGGCGTCCCACGCATCGCGTGGCACGCCGAGGCGTTCGAGTTGCGGCGGGATCGACGTTCGCGGTTTCGGGACGTTGGTAAGCAGAACAACCGTTTTGCCGGCAGCGCGCAGTTTTTGCAGCGCCGCGACCGCCGACGCATAGGGCTTGCGCCCGTTATGCACCACGCCCCACAGATCGCAAAAGATAGCGTCGTAACGCGGAGCAATCGCGTCGATGCTGTTTAACGCGTGCGTCAAGCAAGCAACTCCGCAATGCGCGACGCGTCGGCATCGGCTTGATCGGGGCCGGCGTCGAAGGGAGACGTCAGCACCAGGTCGGCGAAGGCGCGCTGCGGCGCGACATGGGCCTCGTGCATCGGACGCACGGTCGCGAAGAATTGCGTCAGCACCGTGCGCGGCGTGCGCCCGCGCGCCTCGACGTCGCGGATCATGCGCCGGCCGAGCCGCAGCGCTTCGTCAGCGTCGATGAAGACTTTGAGATCGAACGCTGCACGCAGGTCGGGCGGGACCAACAAATGGATGCCTTCCACAATCAGCGTGTCGGCATGCGCGATGCGTTCGACGTGCGGCAGGCGGCGGTGGGTGACGAGATCGTACACCGGCTTGTCGAATGCCTCGCCGCTCCGCGCTAGCGCCAGGTGGTCGCGCAGGAGGCCGTGCTCCTTCGCCTGCGGTGCGTCGAAATTGTAGGCGCCCGCATCGAAGTCCGGGATGGTCGAGGCGCAGCGATAATAATCGTCTTCCGCGATCACCACTGCGCCTGCGCCAAGCCGCCGCGCTAAAGCGCGAGCGAGCGTGGTTTTGCCGGCGCCCGAGCCTCCGGTGATGGCGACGATTTTCAAGCGACCAGTGAGTAGCGAATAGCGAACAGCGGCGCCAGTGCGTGAATTCGCCCAGCGCTTTTCGGCTCTTCGGTCAGGCCACGCCGCGCGACTGCTGCTTGAGGTAGAAATCGCGAGGCGGGGCGGTTTCTTCCATCAGGCTTTCCTTGATCGCGCGCGGCGTGCCGAACAGATGGCCTTGGCCATAGGGTACGTCGAGATCGAGCACTTCGAGCACGGCGTCTTCGCTCTCGATCCGCTCCGCGATCAGGTCGACGCCGTAACGCTGGAACACCGCGGCGATGTCGGTGGCCTCGATCTCGCGCGTGATGGCCGAACGCGGACGAACACCGCTGACGACATATTGCTCGACCAGCAGGTAGGCCGGAATTTTGGCGTAGCGCACGCCCGAGCGTTCGAGGTCGGGCAGATCGATCTCGCCGGAGGTGATCCTATCGATCGAGAAGCGGAAGCCGAGATCGACCAGTTTCGACATGGCGCGCGCTTCGATTGACGTGCGCGCTTCGTACGCGGCTTGCGGAATCTCGAAGATGACGCTGCCGGCGAGGTCGCGGTTTTCGCGCATGAAGTCGAGGAATTGCGGGAAGAAGTGCTCGTCGCCGAGTAGGGCGGGCGAGAGGTTGCAGAAAATGCCGATGCGGCGATCCTGCTTCATCAGCTTGCGGACGATCTGTACGCAGCGGAACAGCAGCACATTGTCGATGGTCGACATCAGACCCGCCTGTTCGGCCGCGGGGATGAATTCTTGCGGCAGAATGAGACGGCCGGTGGAATCCTTTAGCCGCGTGAAGCCCTCGTAGAACGACGTCTTGCGCTGCGGCAGTTGCACGATCGGCTGCAGGTAGAGTTCGACGCGATTTTCCACCAGCGCCTCGCGCACCAAATCGATCGGTCCCATGGTGGCGGCGGGATGGATCGGCGTCACGTTCGGCGCGGCCTGGATTTGCTGCAGCCGCGCATCGAGCGTGGCCCCTAGCTTGTCGACGATCTGATCGATCAGTCTAAGTTCGATCGGCCCGTCGCGGCGCGGCTCGATCTGCTGCGGCGCGGCCGGGGCGCCGAACGCAATCTGCGTTTCGAGCGAATCCATGCGCGTCTGCATCGCCTCGATGTCGGCGTGGATTTCACGATGCGCGGTGCGCAGGCGATCGCTGTCGGTGCGGATGCGCTTCTCGACGCGGCTGACGCGGCCGGCTGCGGAACTGGCGGCGATGCCCGCGTGCGTCACCGCGCAGGCGCAGAATAGCGCGATCCCGCCCAAGAACGATGCGCCGAGATCCTCGCCGCCGACCTGGTTGAGCGCGAGGCCCACGGTGAGCGAGATCGTCGCGTAAGCGAGGTAGAGCAGGATGTGCGTGATGATAGGCATGTTTTGCCGCCTCGAATCGTGCGTGAACCATGGGACGAGGCGTCGGGTTGCCCATTCCTTAATTGTGGTGCGGACGCTGTGAGCAAACGCGGCTCATGACGAGAGAAATAATTGCGCCGCCTGAATGAGATAGATGACGCCGAGCCCCGTTACGATCCAGCGCGTCCATTTCAGGAAGTCCACGTCGCTGATGCGGTTCAGCACCATGCCGCCGAGCCATGCGCCGATCATGGCGAGCGGCGCGGCGACGGCGAAGAACCACCAGGGCGGCAGCCCGGTCGTTGCGGCGCCGAGCAGAGAGACGCCGTAGAAAGTCATCTTCACGGTGTGGCTGAAGGCCTGTGTCGCCGCTTTGGTGGCGACGATCTGGTGGCGCGTCAGCGTGGTGCGCACGAAGAACACATCGAGCAGCGGGCCGGAGACGCCGGCCAGAACGTTGAGACCGGTCACGGAAAGGCCGCACGCCACCGCGTGCCACGGTTTAGCGGCGTCGAGGTTGAAGCGCTTCTTGGGGAGCCAGGCGAGCCCCGGAACCAGGCCGAGCAACAAGTACACCCAGGCCTTGGTCGGATCGTAAGTCACCAAAGCCAAAGCGCCGGCCGCGACGGCTGAGCCGACGCCGTAGAACAGGATGATGCGCCAGTCGATGTGGCGGCGGTGCAGCACCGCGCGCCAGCCGTTGGAGACGAACTGCACCGCGCCGTGCGTGACCATCGCTGCTGAAACCGGCATCGCCAGCGTCAGCGCGCCCATCAGCATCAGCCCGCCGGCCATGCCGAACACGCCGGAGACGGTCGCGGTAACGAGAACAACGAGGAGAAGGATCAGGGTGCTTGTGAACGATGCCACGCGCGCCTCCATGTTTTGAGTTGGAGAACGGCGCGGCGGGGAGCGCCCCGGTTGGCCGCGTGAAGCGGCGCTCGCGTCAAGGGGTGTTTACGCGCGTTCGGGCGGATTGCAAAGCGCCCCAACTGAGCCCCGTAGCGATATTGGACGAAGCGCGCACCAGTCGGCTATGGCCGAAGAACTCAGTCGTCAGGGCCGGGCAGCCGATGCAGCTTCTAGATAGTTCAGATTGGGGGCTTAGGTCTGCTCGCCTGACCTTTAGGAGCGCAGCATCAAACGTCACCGTAACGCTGTTTCCAATGATTCACTTGGGAGAGGCGGCGTTCTACGAAGCTGTCTATCGCGACGCTTGCGCTCACGACGCGGTCTTGGTGGAGGGAGTCCGTTCGCCAATCACTACCCGGGTGACGCGCGCCTATAGGTGGATCGAAGGCGCTAAGAAAATCGGCTTGGTTGTGCAGCCGCGCCACCCGCCTCAATCAGAGTCAAAAGCAACTATAATTCACGCGGACCTGTCCGGTGAGGAGTTCGAGCAACATTGGCGGAAAGTGCCAATTCACCTGCGACTGCTGCTCTACCTGGGCGCTCCCATCTATGCACTGTATTACCGTTGGTTCGGCAGCAGGGCGTCTTTGGCAAAAGGGCATGCCCTGGATGATTTGCCGAGCCGCGATGAAACACTTCGATGGACTCCAGAGTTTGCTTCGCTTGATGAGGCTATTCTCACAGAGCGGGATAAGCGACTCATAGAAGTAATGAGTGATTATCTTGATGAGACAACATCCGAATCCCGCCGATTAGCCGTCGTGTATGGGGCTCGCCACATGCGAGCCGTCATCAAGGAGCTGACCCGCAAGCGAACTTTCCACTGTGTGGAGAGTGAGTGGATGCTAATCTTCCCGCTGGAGCGGGAGGCCGACTTAGTGCCTGTTCTCGGCGACGAGCAGTCCTAGGCAGAAAGTCTCGCCTCGATACGCGCGCGCAATTCGGGCCAGTCCTCGCGGATCACAGAGAAGTACGCGTTGTCGCGCATCGTGCCGTTGGGGCGGCGCACGTGGCGGCGGAACACGCCCTCGAACGTCGCGCCCAGCTTGGTGAGCGCCGCGCGCGATTGCGCGTTGATGGCGTCGGTCTTGAACTCCACCCGCTCGGCGCCGCAGGCGAAGGCGTGTTCGAGCAGCAGCAGCTTGGCGGCGGGGTTGATCGCCGTGCCTTGCGCTTCGCGCACATACCAGGTGCCGCCGATCTCTACACCGGCATGCTCGGGCCGGATGGTGAGGTAGCAGGATTGGCCGACGATCTCGCCGCTTGGGCGCATCACCGCGTGCGGCATCCAGCGCCCTGCGTCCTGTTCGGCGCGCAGCCAATCGAACCAGGCGCCGAAGCCGCGCTCGCTGATCGGAAACGGCATGTGGGCGAAGATCGAGATGTCGCGCTCGGCCGCCGCGGTGAGGCCGGCGCGGTGCCGCTCCTCGAACGGCGCCAGCCGCACGAAGCGGTTTTCGAGTGTCGTTGCGGCAAGCTTCATCGCCTGCATTGGTCCCCGGCGCCCCGGGCTTTAGCGTGCGTTGCAACAATCCGCCAGCGCCGGAGGACGCCATGCACTTCGAACACTCGCAGAAGACCAAGGAATGGATCGGCCGCGTCGGCAAGTTCATGGATGAGAACGTGTTTCCCGCCGTGCCGACCTACGAGGCGCAGCAGAAGGAAGGCGGCCGCTGGAAGGTCATCCAGGTTGTCGAGGATCTGAAGGCGAAGGCCAAGGCGCAGGGCCTGTGGAACATGTTCATGCCGCCGTCGAGCGGACACGCAAAGGTGGACGACACATTTGAGTTCGAGGGACCGGGGCTTACCAATCTTGAGTATGCGCCGCTGGCGGAATTGATGGGTCGCGTCGGCTTCGGCTCGGAAGTGTTCAATTGCTCGGCGCCGGACACCGGCAACATGGAAGTGCTGGAACGCTATGGCACGCGCGAACACAAGGAGCGCTGGCTGAAGCCGCTGATGAACGGCGAAATCCGTTCGGCGTTCTTGATGACCGAGCCGGGCGTCGCCTCGTCCGACGCCACAAACATCCAGTGCGAGATCAAGCGCGACGGCGGCGACTATGTGATCAACGGCCGCAAATGGTGGTCGAGCGGCGCCGGCGACCCGCGCTGCAAGATCGCCATCCTGATGGGCAAGACCAATCCGGACAATCCGCGCCACTCGCAACAGAGTCAGATTCTGGTGCCGCTGGATTCCAAAGGCATCACTATTGAACGCCCGCTCACCGTGTTCGGTTACGACGACGCCCCGCACGGGCACATGGAAATCGAGTTGAAGAATGTGCGCGTGCCGGCGGAGAATTTACTGCTGGGCGAAGGGCGTGGCTTCGAGATCGCGCAGGGACGCTTGGGTCCTGGCCGCATCCACCATTGCATGCGCACGATCGGCGCCGCGGAAGCAGCGCTTGAGGCGCTGTGCAAGCGCATCACGTCGCGCGTCGCCTTCGGCAAGACCATCGCCGAACACTCGGTGTGGGAGCAACGCATCGCCGAAGCGCGCATCAACATTGAGATGACGCGGCTCCTGTGCCTCAAGGCGGCGTACATGATGGATGTCGCCGGCAACAAGGTGGCCAAGGACGAGATCGCGATGATCAAGGTCGCCGCGCCGCGCATGGCGTTGAAAATCATCGACGATGCGATCCAGGCGCATGGCGGCGCCGGCGTCTGCCAGGATTTTGGCCTCGCGAAATCCTACGCCGGCATCCGTACGCTGCGCTTGGCCGACGGGCCGGACGAGGTGCATTGCCGCTCGATCGCCCTGTCCGAGCTGGGCAAGCACGGCTGGTCGCCGAAGCGCAAAAAAGAAGGCGAGAGCCTGCCCGGCGCGCGTTGATGCTGTTTGCCTGGATTCTAAACGCGCTGGCGCTCGCGTTCGGCGCGGTGCTGGGCTTGCGCGCGCTGATGGACCCGCAATGGGCGTCGCGCTTCGTGCGCTTGAAAGCTGACGAGCAAGGCGGCGGCGAAGCTGAGTTCCGCGCCACTTATGGCGGCGTGTTCTTGTTCTTGCACGCCGCCGCGCTGCTGCTGACGCTGAAATGGCTCGGCGGCGGCGAGTACGTGATCGGTGTCGCCGCGACCGGCGCCGCCGCCGTGGTCGCTGCGGGTTGGGGCGGCTCGGCCCTTGGACGCGCGCTGGCGATGTGGCGCGACGGCGTGCGCACCAAGTTCAATCTCTATTCCGCGTGCGCCGAAGCAGGCATCGCGCTGGCTGTGGGCGCGCCGTGGCTCGCTTGGGTGCTAGGCTAAAAGTCGTTGATGCTCATGTCCGCGCGCCAAGGCCAAGCGCGGGCGTTGAGACCGCACGCGGCGGGATCGAACACATCGCCGGTGACGACGACCGTGTTGGTCGGCGTTTCCTCGATGCGGACTTCGCGCACTGTGAAGGGCATGCCATCGTCAGCGATGAAGGCAGAGAGCTTGAGCCAGAAACACGCCGCCAACGCTTCGGTGGTGGGATCGCCTTGGAAAGTCATGATCTGCGAGAGCCGGGCCGGCTCGCGCTCGCGGAAGAAATCGATCAGCGGATCGCCTTCGCCCAGATGCAGCGCGTGGTCGACATGGTCGTCGATCCATTGATGCCAGCGCCGCTTTACCTGTTCGAACGGCGCCGTTGAGTTCGCATCGCTGAAGCGGAACGGCGTCAGTGGATCGAGCCGGACAGTGACGAACTCGTTATGTCCGTGGGGTATCGCGCATTTCGGGCTCTTGGTGGCCAAGAGGCGATGCGCCATCGCGTAGCGACGGGTGAATTCAAGCGCAGCCATGAGACTTCCTCGGCACTCCCGCAGAACAGGCGGGCGCCGCGCCGACGCTTAGAAGCGTCGGCTTGGGAACGCAATCAATCGTTCCAGGGCGGTTCGCCGAGGTTCACTTGTTCTGGGCTGGTGAGGCCGCCGACCGCCGCGCCGACCACCGCGCCGGGAATGGC
>CALBSY010000501.1 GCA_937967725.1 uncultured Alphaproteobacteria bacterium
CGTGCATTGCGCGGCGAGATCGCGCGCGGCGAGCGGTTGAACGAACGCGGCGAACGCGTCGTCTCGGTCACGCTGCCGGTGCGGCGCGTTCAACAGGTGATGAGCACGGTCACCATTGAGAGCGCGGATGTGGAGCGGATTCTGGTGGCCGAGCGCGCCAGCATGATCCCGTTCGTGATCGGCGCGACCATTGCCATTTTCCTGTCGTCATTCTTCTTGGCGCTGTTCATCGCGCGCCCGTTAGAGCGCCTGGCCGGTGCGGCCGACAAGCTAAGGGTAACCGGGGCCACGCGGCTTACGCTGCCCGACATTGCCAAGCGCAAGGACGAGATCGGCGCGCTCGGCCATTCGCTTGAGGCCATGACCGGGGCGCTCGCCGACCGCATCGACGCCAACGAGCGTTTCGCCGCGGACGTCAGTCACGAGATCAAGAATCCGCTGGCTTCGATCCGCTCCGCGGTCGATTCAGCGCGCGCTGTGCGTGAGCAGGAGCGGCAGAACCAGCTGCTCGACATTGTCGCGCAGGATGTGCGCCGGCTCGACCGGCTCATTACCGACATCGCCCGCGCCAGCCACATCGAGGCGGAAACCGCGCGCGCCGACTTGGATCGCGTCGACCTTGGCGGGCTGGTCTACGAACTGACCCGCGCTTACGCGCCGGCGCCGGACGAAAAGCCTTCCGTTGACATCGCTTTCGCCGGTGCAAAGCCTGAAGGCGCGTTTGTGCTCGGCCAGTCTGGTCCGCTGGGGCAGGTGTTCCGCAATCTGATCGACAACGCGCGTTCGTTCAGTCCCGAGGGCGGGCGCGTGCGCGTAAGCGTGAAAGTTGAACGCGATGTCGTGCGCGCCGTGGTGGAAGACGAGGGCCCGGGCATTCCCGCGGAGAACCTTGAGACGGTGTTTGAGCGCTTTTACACCCAGCGTCCGAAAGGTGTGGCGTTCGGCGGCAATTCGGGGCTTGGCCTCTCGATCGCTCGCCAGATCGTCACCGCTCATCGCGGCCGCATCTACGCTGAAAACCGCGAGGGAGGCGGCGCTCGCCTGGTTGTTGAACTCCCGTTGGCGGGAACGGCGCGGCCATGAGCTATCCGTCGAAAACTGCTATTGAGATGCGGGTTTGGCTTTTCTCGCAGGCGCGAAGCGGTATTGTCCCGCGCCTCAGGTTGGGCCACTGGCGGGTGGCGGGAGCAGGTGAATGATCGGCGTCGTGGTTGTGTCCCACGGCCGCTTGGCGGATGAATTCGTCGCCGCGGCCGAGCACGTGCTTGGACCTCAAGAACAGATGCGCGCCATCGCCATCGGCCCCAATGACAACATGGAAGAACGCCGCTCGGATATCATTGACGCGGTGCGCGCTGTCGAACGCGGCGACGGCGTCGTGATCCTCACCGACATGTTCGGCGGCACGCCCTCGAACCTCGCCATCTCCGTGATCAACCAAGTCAAGACCGAGGTGATCGCCGGCGTAAATCTGCCGATGCTGATCAAGCTCGCCGAAGTGCGGGACAAGGTAAGCTTGCCCGAAGCCGCTCTGGCGGCGCAGGATGCCGGGCGCCGGTATATTCGAGTCGCTTCGGTGGAGCTCGCCGGCGGCGCGTGACGGGGCGGGGCATGACCGTCAAACGTACGATCAAGGTCACCAACCAGCGCGGTTTGCATGCGCGCGCCTCGCGCAAACTTGCCGAGCTTGCGCTCTCCTACGACACCACGCGCATCTTCGTGAAACGTGAAGATGACGAAGCAGACGCCCGCTCGTTGATGGATTTGATGATGCTTGGCGCAGGCGTGGGACAGGACGTCGAAGTCGAAACTCGCGGCCCGCAAGCGGAGGAAGCGATGACCGCGGTCGAGGCGCTGTTCGCGGCGCGCTTTCACGAAGACGAATGATGATCGGGTTGCGGCCGTTGGGCGCGGCGCTGGCGGTGCTCTTTTGCACTGCCCAGGCGCCATCGCAGCGTATCGAGTACACGCTGACGCCGATCATGCAGAATGGCGCGCTGCAGGCGTTGCAAGTCGATCTGCGCTTCCGCGGTCAGGGCGACGGCGAGACGGAATTGCGGCTGCCTGACAGCTGGGGCGGGCAGAACGAGCTCTGGCGCGGCATTGAAGGGTTGGCCATCGTCTCGGGCGCCGAGATGCGCCACGGCGACGCGGTCAACTTGCGTGTGCTTTCGCATGCGCCGAACGCGCGCATTCATGTGCGTTATCGCGTGATCCAAGATTGGGACGGCGTACCGAACGCGGAGCAAGGCAACGCCTATCGCCCGGTGATCCAGCCCGGCTATTTCCATATTATCGGCGATGCCGCGCTGGTGACTCCCGGCCTGCACCTGGCGACGCCTGTGCGTGTCCGCAAGCGCGGTATGCCGCGTGGGTGGTCGTTCGCCTCAGACCTCGAACATCCAGGCCTCGCGCTCGGCCGTGTGTGGGCCAGTGTGACGGTTGGGGGCGATTATCGCATCCATCGGGGAGTGGATCGCAACATCCGCGTCGCTATTCGCGGCGAGTGGCGCTTCAGCGATCGATCCTTCGTCGAACGCGTCAACGAGATCATCACCGGCCATCGCCGTTTTTGGAATGACCGGTCCTCGCCGTATCTGGTAACCGTTACGCAAATCGCGGCGCCTGACCCGGGTTGGCTCTCAATTGGCGGCACCGGGCTGGATGACGCGTTTGCCTTCTTCGCCACGCCAAACGCCGAGGCGCAGCCGATCGCTCGCACTCTGGCGCACGAGAGCTTCCACACTTGGATTCCCGGACGCATCGGCGGCATGCCGGATGAGGGCGAAGCCGGCTCGT
>CALBSY010000502.1 GCA_937967725.1 uncultured Alphaproteobacteria bacterium
GGCGGGGCGGCCAAGTGTCCTCAGAAGCCATGCTTGCGGGTTCCTCTGCCTCCCCCATAGAACCGCCTCAGCTTGGCGGAAACGCGGCGCGCCGCCGCGCGGGGGAGCAGATGAACACGCGCATGCGCAAGGCTGTGGGCTGTTTCGCCCTGCTGACGTACCTCGCCGTCTATGCGCTGCTCGCCGCAAGTGTCGGCGTGGCGCTGGCGCCTATGCTGCCGAGTTGGGCCGAACTGATCTATTACGCCGTCGCCGGAATCGTCTGGATCGCCCCGTTGCGCCCGCTGTTTGCGTGGATGAATCGCGCACGGTGACGCGCACAAGGAACCGCCCCGGGCGCACCCGGGGCGGACGTTGTCATTAGGATCAGCGCAGCGATTATTGACTGAGCAGAATGCTCAGGATGACGCCGGTGGCGATACCGACGAGCAGGATTTCGCCGCGGTCGTCGCGCACATAGTGGTAGCCGCGCGGCGGAGCGCGCAGCCGTTCGCGGCGCCAGTCGACCTGGCGATAGTGCGAGCGATAATAGCTCGGCAGACGGTCGCCGCGGCGCCATTGGTGATAGCCGGGGCGATAGTCACGCCGCGCCTGCGCCCAAGCTGGGGCCGGGCCGTAATGCCAACGGCCATTCAGGTAATAGCCGTTGTGCCTGCGGTTATCCCAGCGCTCACGCCGGCCATTGTCACGCCGATCGTTATCGCGCCAGTCACGGCGATCATTGTCGCGGCGATCGTAGTCGCCCCGATGACCCGTCATTGACTGGGCCGAAGCCGTGCTGACGAGCGGACCGGCCAGCATCAACGCAGCCGCGCCTGCGATGGCAAAGCGTTTCATGAGAATGCTCCTTCCTTCGCGAGACCCTCTTCTTGTGTCTCGTTACCGGAAAGATGACGCGCCGACGCTGAATTGGTTCTGAGTAGGTGTGTCGCGTTGGCGTAACTCTGGCGCCGATTTGTGCCGCCGGACCCGAGCGGCAAAGTTCGACACAACTTTCGCTCAAGTCAAAACAGTCCGACGACCCTGCCCTCAGCGTCGACATCGATCTTCGAGGCGGATGGCGTCTTTGGCAGGCCGGGCATGGTCATGATGTCTCCGCAGATCATCACGATAAATTCCGCGCCCGCCGCCAATCTTACTTCACGTATATTCACGACATGATTGGAGGGCGCGCCACGCAGTTGCGGGTCGGTCGAGAACGAATATTGCGTCTTAGCCACGCAGATCGGGAAGTGGCCGAAACCGGCGTGTTGCAGCTCTTTGATCCGCTTGCGGATCGCAGTGTCCGCCGTGATGTCGGTTGCGCCATAAATCTCCGTTGCGATGCGCTTCATCTTCTCCCACAACGGCGTTTCGTCTTCGTAGAGGAACCGGAACTGGCTGGGCTGTTCGCACAACCGCACGACTTCCTCGGCCAAAGCCACGGCGCCCGCGCTGCCCTCCTCGAAGTGACTTGCGACAATAGTCGGCGCCTCCAGTTGAACGCCCCGCTCACGCAATGCCGCCAGCTCGCTGTCACGATCTTCGGCGCGTCGATTGATCGCCACGACGACGGGCAGTCCAAATTGATTTCGCACATTGGCGATGTGCCGCTCCATATTGGCCATGCCCTTGGCAAGCGCGGCCATGTTCTCCTTGGGCAAGTCATCGACATCCACGCCGCCGTGAAATTTAAGCGCGCGCACCGTCGCCACCACGACCGCGACAGCGGGCGTAAGGCCGGCCTTGCGGCACTTGATGTCGATAAACTTCTCCGCGCCTAGGTCGGCGCCGAACCCCGCTTCCGTCACCGCGTAATCGCCCAGCTTGAGCGCAGCCTTGGTTGCCGACACCGAATTGCAGCCGTGCGCGATATTGGCGAACGGTCCTCCATGGATAATCGCCGGGTTGTTTTCCAGCGTCTGCACGAGGTTGGGCGCGATCGCGTTTTTGAGCAACACGGCCATGGCGCCGTGTGCGCCTAAGTCGCGCGCGCGGATCGGTTCGCGCTTCCTGGTGTAGCCGACGATAATAGCGCCGAGACGTTCTTTCAGATCGACGAGACTGGTTGCAAGGCAAAAGATCGCCATAACTTCGGAGGCGACGACAATGTCGAACCCATCCTGCCGAGGAAATCCGTTGGCGACGCCGCCGAGGCCCACTGGGATCTCGCGCAATGCCCGGTCGTTACAATCGCCACAACGCCGCCAGGTGGTGTGAGGCGGCGCGCGTCGGACCCGAGTTCGTTGCCGGGATGGATGTGATTGTCTATCAGCGCGGAGAGCAGATTGTGCGCCTGTGCGATTGCGCCGAAGTCGCCGGTGAAATGGAGATTGATGTCCTCCATCGGCACCACTTGCGCGAAACCGCCGCCGGCAGCGCCGCCCTTGACGCCAAACACAGGCCCCATCGCGGGCTCTCGCAAACAGATGATGGCTTTCTTGCCCAGGCGGTTCAGTGCATCACCCAGCCCCACCGTCGTTGTGGATTTCCCCTCACCCGCCGGCGTCGGTGAAATCGCGGTGACAAGAACGAGCTTGCCGTCCGGGCGATCGTCAAGGCTGTGGAGGTAGTCCAGCGAAATCTTAGCTTTGTAACGTCCATAGGTCTCAAGGCTGTCTTCCGGAATGCCGAGCTTCGCGGCAATTTCCGTGATCGGGCGCATCCGCGCCCGCTGTGCGATCTCGATGTTGCTGAGCGATTTGCTTCGTGGCGCTTCAGACGGACCTGAGTGTGCAGCGATCTTTTTCACCCGCCTCGCCCCAATTCACACCGTGATGAACGTTGTGCCGCTCACGCCTTGTCCCGCCGCCGCATACAAAAAAAATGCGCCGGGCGAAATCCCCAATTGCTGCGTCACCCATCGCATCGACGACAAAGCCTTACACCGGTCACCGATGCCGCAGCGCAGCAAGCCTCATGGTTTGCGCGGCATGATCGCTGCCTATCGCCGCCGCCGCCTTTCCCATATAGACTTAAGTCCAGGCCCACGCCTGCAGGCAGAGATATGCGGAGCCGCCAGCATTTTGCACGAAAGGTGGGATGAAACCGAAGCGACGCGGATCGTAGACGCCCATGAGTCGATGCAGGGCGCGCTGCTTCCCATCCTGCACGCAATACAGGCGAGCTTCGGCTACATACCCCAGCAAGCCACGGCGTTCCTCGCGCGCAAGCTCAATTTGTCGCGCGCCGAAGTTCATGGCGTCATCAGCTTCTATCACGACTTCCGCCGCGCGCCCGCCGGCAAGCTAGTGGTGAAGATTTGCCGCGCCGAAGCCTGCCAGGCGATGGGCGGCGCCGGCGCCGCTGAAGCCCTGCTCAAACATTTCGGCAGCAGCTGGAGCGGAACCACGGGGGATCAGATGGTGGCCGTAGAACCGGTTTATTGTCTCTCCCTTTGCGCCGTCGCGCCGGCGGCGCTGATCAACGGCGAACCGACGGCGCGTTTCGACGGCAAGCGGCTCATCGACAAGGTCGAGGCGGCGCGATGACTAAGCTGTTCGTGCCGGCGGATGTCGCCGCGCTGGCGCTCGGCGCGAACGAGGTAACCGACGTGCTGACGCGCGCCGCGGCAACACGCGGGCTCAGCATCGAAATTGTGCGCACCGGCTCGCGTGGTATGGCCTGGCTGGAGCCGCTAATCGAAGTGGAGACGGCGAACGGCCGCGTCGGTTACGGGCCGGTCAGCGCTGGCGACATTCCCGGCTTGCTCGACGCCGGACTGCTCACGGGCGGCGCGCACCCGCTCGCGATCGGCCCGGTCGACCAGCACCCGTGGATGAGACGGCAGACCCGTCTCACCTTCGCCCGTTGCGGCGTCATCGATCCTGTTTCGCTGGATGACTGCGTCGCACATGGCGTCTTCAAGGGTTTGGACGCCGCGTTGGAGCTCGGCGCAGCGCCGACGATTGAAGCCGTGACCAAGTCCGGCCTGCGCGGGCGCGGCGGCGCCGGCTTTCCGGCGGGGATCAAATGGAAGACCGCCGCCGAAGCGCAAGCAGATCAGAAATACATCGTCTGCAACGCCGACGAAGGCGACAGCGGCACCTTCGCCGACCGCATGATCATGGAAGGCGATCCGATGGCGCTGATCGAGGGCATGGCCATCGCCGCCTTCGCCATCGGCGCCGACAAGGGCTACGTCTACTCGCGCTCCGAATATCCGCACGCCAACGCGACATTCGGGGAAGCGCTCGGTCTGCTGCTCCGCGCCCGACCGCTCGGGCCGCACGCGCTGGTGAAGCGCAAGCCGTTCGACATCGAACGTCGAATCGGCGCGGGCTCTTATGTGTGCGGCGAGGAAACCGCGCTGCTGGAGAGCCTTGAAGGCAAGCGCGGCCAAGTACGCGCCAAGCCGCCGTTGCCGGCGCACCGGGGCCTCTTCGGCAAACCGACCGTGATCAACAACGTACTGACGCTCGCCACCGTCCCATGGGTGTTGGCCCATGGCGCCGATGCCTACGCCGCGCTCGGCCATGGCCGCTCGCGCGGGACGATGCCGATACAGCTCGCCGGCAACGTCAAATATCCCGGCCTCTTCGAAGCGCCGTTCGGGCTGACGCTGGGCGAGATCGTCAACGACATTGGCGGGGGAACCGCGAGCGGGCGCCCGGTGCGCGCGGTGCAGTGCGGCGGCCCGCTCGGCGCCTATTTTCCGCCCGCGCTGTTCAACACGCCTTACGACTACGAAGCCTTCGCCGCTCGGGACGGCCTCATCGGCCACGGCGGAATTGTGGTGTTCGACGACACCGTCAACATGGCCGCGCAGGCGCGCTTCGCGATGGAGTTTTGCGCCGTTGAGAGCTGCGGCAAGTGCACGCCCTGCCGCATCGGCTCGGTGCGCGGCCAGGAGGTAATCGACCGCATCGTCGCCGGCGAACGCCGCGAGATGAACATGAGGCTGTTGGAGGATCTCTGCCGCACGCTGAAGCTCGGTTCGCTGTGCGCGCTGGGCGGCTTCACGCCCTACCCGGTTATGAGCGCGGTGCGGCATTTTCCGGAAGACTTTCAGCGCGCAGCGGCGCAAACTGAGCGTCAGGAGGCCCTGCCATGACGTTTGTCCGCGAGGCGGACTACGGCACCCCGGCCTCGAAAGCCGAGGCCCGCGTTACGCTGGAGATCGACGGCCGCGAAGTCACCGTGCCGGCCGGAACCTCGATCATGCGCGCCGCGCGCGAAAGCGGCGTCAACGTGCCGAAACTTTGCGCCACCGACATGTTGGAGGCGTTCGGCTCGTGCCGGCTGTGCCTGGTGGAAATCGAAGGCCGCGACGGAACGCCCGCCTCCTGCACCACGCCCGTCGCGCCGGGCATGAAGGTGCGCACGCAGACGCCGCTGCTGCATGATTTGCGGCGCGGCGTGATGGAACTCTACATCTCCGATCACCCGCTCGACTGCCTCACCTGCCCGACCAACGGCGATTGCGAATTGCAGGACATGGCCGGCGCTGTCGGTCTGCGCGAGGTGCGCTACGGCTATACCGGCGAGAACCACCTCGAAGAGCCGAAGGACGAGTCCAATCCCTATTTCACCTTCGACGGCTCCAAGTGCATCGTCTGCTCGCGCTGCGTGCGCGCATGCGAGGAAGTGCAAGGCACGTTTGCGCTGACCATCGAAGGCCGCGGCTTCGACTCCAAGGTGAAAGCCAGCGCCGCCGATCCGTTCTTTGAGTCCGAATGCGTCTCCTGCGGCGCCTGCGTGCAAGCCTGCCCCACGGCAACGCTCTCGGAAAAGTCTCTGATCGAGATCGGCACGCCCGAGCACTCCGTCGTCACCACCTGCGCCTATTGCGGCGTCGGCTGCGCCTTCCGCGCCGAGATGCGCGGCGAGCAAGTCGTGCGCAGGATCCCGCACAAGGACGGCAAGGCCAATCGCGGCCATTCCTGCGTCAAGGGCCGCTTCGCCTGGGGCTACGCCACGCACCGCGAGCGCGTGCTGAAGCCGATGATCCGCGCCAAGGCAAGCGATCCCTGGCAGGAAGTGTCGTGGGACGAGGCGATCCAGCACGCCGCTTCGGAAATCCGCCTCATCCAGGCAAAATATGGCAAGGCTGCGGTGGGCGGCGTCACCTCCTCGCGCTGTACCAACGAAGAGACCTATCTGGTGCAGAAGCTGGTGCGCGCCGGCTTCGGCGTCAACAATGTCGACACCTGCGCGCGCGTCTGCCACTCGCCCACCGGGTACGGACTGAAGACCACGTTTGGCACCTCCGCCGGCACGCAGGATTTCGACTCCGTCGAGCACACCGATGTCATGATCGTCATCGGGGCGAACCCGACTGACGCGCACCCTGTCTTCGCCTCACGCATGAAGAAGCGGCTGCGCCAGGGTGCGAAGCTGATCGTCATCGATCCGCGCCGCATTGATCTGGTGAAGACGCCACACATCGAAGCCGCGCACCACTTGCCGCTGCGTCCCGGAACCAACGTCGCCGTGCTGACCGCGCTGGCGCACGTCGTCGTCACGGAAGGCCTGGCGGATGAAGCGTTCATCCGCGAACGCTGCGATTGGGACGGTTTCCAAGCTTGGGCCGCGTTCGTCGCCGAGGAGCGCTGGTCGCCGGAAGCGCTGGAAAGCGCGACCGGCGTGCCGGCCGCCGAGGTGCGCGCCGCGGCGCGGCTCTACGCGACGGGAGGCAACGGCGCGATCTATTATGGGCTCGGCGTCACCGAACACAGCCAGGGCGCCACCGCCGTGATGGCGATCGCCAATCTCGCCATGGCGACCGGGAATATTGGCCGCCCCGGCGTCGGCGTGAATCCGCTGCGCGGACAGAACAACGTGCAGGGCGCGTGCGACATGGGTTCGTTCCCGCACGAGCTTTCCGGCTATCGCCACATCTCCGACGACAACGCGCGCGCGATCTTTGAATCGCTGTGGAACGTGAAGCTCGATGACGAGCCGGGCTTGCGCATCCCCAACATGCTGGACGCGGCAATCGACGGCAGCTTCAAAGGCATCTACATCCAGGGCGAAGACATCCTGCAATCCGATCCGAACACTAAGCACGTCGCCGAAGGCCTCTCGGCGATGGAGTGCGTGATCGTGCACGATCTCTTCCTCAACGAGACGGCCAATTACGCCACTGTGTTCCTGCCCGGCTCAACCTTCCTGGAAAAGAACGGCACCTTCACCAACGCCGAGCGCCGCATCCAGCGCGTGCGCCGCGTCATGAGTCCGCTGAACGGCTACGAGGATTGGGAGATCACGCAGCTGCTCTCGAACGCGCTCGGCTATCCAATGCGCTACACGCACGCCTCGCAGATCATGGACGAGATCTATGAAAGCGCGCCTACTCACCGACTGCCTTACTCCCCTACTGCCCTGAGGAAAGAAAATGCGTCACGGCTCTGGCCTAAAGAAACTCAACCGCACGGCTAGCCACCGTCAGGCGATGTTCGCCAACATGGCGGCGTCGCTGATCAAGCACGAGCAGATCGTGACGACTTTGCCCAAGGCGAAGGCGCTGCGTCCGGTTGTCGAACGCCTGGTCACGCTGGCCAAAAAAGGCGATCTCGCTTCGCGCCGTCTCGTTGTCTCGCGCATGCGCGACGAGACGCAGGCCAAGAAGCTCTTTGAGACGCTGGCGCCGCGCTACAAGACGCGCGCCGGCGGTTATACGCGCGTGCTCAAGGCCGGATATCGCCATGGCGACAACGCCCCGCTCGCGGTGATCGAGTTCGTCGATCGCGACGAGGAAGCGCGCGGCCAAGACAGCGGTCCTCGCCCAGAAGCGATCTACACCGACGAAGGTTGAGCGACGCTCGCTTGAGAAAATGAATAGGGCCGCCCGAGAGGGCGGCCCTGTTGCGTTAGGCTCTAAGTCTATTCGGCGTTGGGCGCTTGTGCGCCTTGCGCTGGCGCGCCGCCGGCCGCTTCTTCCTCAGCGGCCTCCGCCTCTTCGACCGGGACCTCAACCTCTTCCCAACGACAACGGCGAAGCGCGATGCGCCCCCCCGTCGCGGCGCCAGGACTTTCGCACACTCGGCGGCGTTCGGTGCGTGTTGCCGGTTGCGTCACAGGCGTTTCCGCGGCCGGAGGTTCCGCGATAGCGCCATTCGCTGGCTCGGCTGGCTCGCCCATGGCGGCCTGCATCAAGAAAATCAGGATCAACGACTGCATGGGAGGAGGCTCCTCGATTTTGGTCCGGTGGCCGTAATCCAGGTTACACGGCGAGGCAATCGTCCTGCGACGGGCTTCAGCAGCGGCTAGACGAAATGCTTTCGATAAGATAGAAATATTGCCGAAAAGAGGAAACGAAGGGCATGTCAGATCTTTATCGTCCTAAAGGGTTCTCGAGCGCCGTCAGCTACGTTGATCCCAACGCCGCTTTCCTATGGTTGGAAAATGCGTTCGGCTTTGAACCGCTCATGGTCATTCTCGATGCCAACGAGAAGATCGCCCACTCTGAAATGAGTTACGGTGGTTCAGTGGTCATGGTCGGCGGCGAATGGAGTGAAAACTACCGCAGCCCCAAATCGCTCGGCGGCAAGAACACACAATCCGTGCACGTACAGCTGGAGCGCGGCGATGACATCGACGCCCACTGCCAACGCGCGCGTGCAGCAGGCGCGGAGATCCTTCAATCGCCTGAAACGCAATTCTATGGGGATCGAACCTATCGCGCGCGCGATCCTGAAGGCCACATCTGGACGTTCGGCGTGACAGTTCAGGAAATGGCGCCCGCGGACTGGGACAAAGCGAGTGGCCTCACCACGCGCACACGCTTGTGAGCCGCCGCCCGATCGATGCGACGCTCGCTGCGCTTGCCGATCCCCATCGCCGGCGCGCGGTTGAGCTGCTCGGCCAGCGCCCGCGCCGCGCGGGAGAGTTGGCGCAGGCGCTCAAGCTGCCAGCGCCTGCGATGAGCCGGCACCTGCGGGCGTTGAAACAGAGCGGGCTGATTGAGGAGACGCATCCCGAATTCGACGCGAGAGTGCGGATCTACGCGCTGAAGGACGGCGCCATGGCCGATCTCAAAAAATGGCTTGCCGACACGGAGCGAATGTGGAGTGAACAGCTTCTGGCGCTGAAGGCTCACGTGGAGAACGGCACGAAATGAGCGCCGTGATCGTGTCGCTGCGCATCGCGGCCGATCCCGAGCGCACGTTCCACGCGTTCACCCAGGACATCGCCTCGTGGTGGCGGCCCAATGGATTGTTCCAGATCACACCGCGGGGCGACGGCGTGCTGCGCTTCGAGCCCGGCCTCGGCGGGCGGCTGGTCACGACGCTGCCCAACGGTAAGCAATTCGAGGTCGGCCGCATCGTCGAGTGGACGCCGCCTGAGCGGCTGGCCTTCACTTGGCGCCACGCCAGTTTCGGACCGGAGCAAAACACATTCGTGGCGGTTCGGTTCGAGGCGGTAGGTGAAGACACGCGCGTCACGGTCGAGCACCGCGGCTGGGACGCCATCCCGCAGGAGCACGCAGCCCGTCACGGCTTCCCGCTTGCCGCCACGCAGATGCGCCTGGCCGAGCATTGGCGCGCGCTGCTTGGGGCGTTGGCGACAACACTGTGACGCTGTCGCCAACGCCCGCGCTTGCCATGTTTCTGCCGCCTCGCGGCGCATGATCGCGCCAAAATTCAAGGCGGGACCGATCCGATGAATATTACGCGCGCCACCTTGCTCAAAGCTTCCCCGTTCGCGGCTCTGATCGCCGGCTTTGCTGGCGGTGCGCTCGCTATCGCCCCTATGGCCGGCCAGTCTTCGGCGCCGCCGCCGCAAGAGCACTCTGATCCTTACCTCCAACTCGTTCATGCCGAGCCGTTGATGCGCG
>CALBSY010000503.1 GCA_937967725.1 uncultured Alphaproteobacteria bacterium
GCGTAGTGGTTGCGCGGCTCAAGATGCGCGGCGGCGCCACGATGAGCGAAGCGCGCGTCAACCTCACCATGACGCGCGGCGCGCTGGCGACGCTCACGGCCGAGGGCTATTCGCCGAACAACCGCCCGTTCTCTTTGGCGCTCGGGCCGCGTGCCGACGATCCGCAAGGGCGCATCCGGATGCGTTCGGAGGACGCCGGCTTCGCCGTGGCGGCGCTGACCGGCATGGACAATATCGTCGGCGGCACGGCGAGCGCCGATGGCGACTGGCGCGGCGGGCCTCCCAGCCAAGCGCGCTTTAACGTGCGCATGGAGCGCTTCCAGGTGGTGCGATTGCCGGCAATGGCGCGGCTGCTCTCGTCGGCGGGGTCGCTCACCGGCATGGTGGAAATGCTGAACGGCGACGGCATCGGCTTTTCGGTGATGGAAGCGCAGATGGCCTATGCCAACGACCGGGTGACGTTCACTGAAGGCTCGATGCGCGGACCGTCATTGGGACTGACAGGATCGGGTTCGTACGACATCGCGCAGGACAACCTCGATATCGACGGCGTCGTCGCGCCATCGCCGGTGCTGAACCTTTCCATGCTCGGCGAGATTCCGGTGTTGGGCGATCTCTTAGTATCGCGGCGCGGCGAGGGCGTGTTCGGCATGACCTATTCGATCAACGGCGAAGCAGGCGAGCCGCGCGTCGGGGTCAATCCGGTGTCGGCGCTGACGCCCGGCATTCTGCGCCGCATCTTCGAACCGCTGCCGCCGCGCGAAGCGCCCGCCACCGGCGGCGCGCATTCGCTGCCGCCGCCGGATCCGGAAGCGGTCGCGGCGGCAGAAGCGGCGGCGGCCGCCTTGGCGCAGGCGAACGCGCCGGTGCGCGAAGCGGACGCCGCGCCCTAACCGCGCGGCCTACTCGACTTTCAGCAGCGCGTGCTTCTTCTTGCCGAACGAGAGCTTGATCGCGCCATCGATGATGTCGCTGGCGTTCAGCGTTGCGGTTTCGTCGGTGACGAGCGTGTCGTTCACACTCGCCGCCTTCGAGGCGATGGCGCGTTTTCCCTCGCCGTTCGACGCGACGAGGCCGGCTTTGGCGAGCGCGGCGGCCACGCGCAGGCCTTGATTAAATTCGGCTTGCGTCACAGCGAAGGTGGGCAGATTGGCCGACACGACGCCCTGCTCGAACGTCGCGCGCGCGGCCTCCTCGGCCTTCAGGGCTTCTTCGCGCCCATGCAGCAGCGCGGTAGCTTCGGTGGCGAGCACCTTCTTGGCGTCGTTGATCTCGGCGCCTTGCAGCGCTTCGAGACGCGCAATCTCTTCCAGCGGCAGATCGGTGAAGATTTTCAGGAAGCGCCCGACATCGGCGTCTTCGCAATTGCGCCAGTATTGCCAGTAATCGAACGGCGACAGCATGTCAGCGTTGAGCCACACCGCACCTTGTGCGGTCTTGCCCATCTTAGCGCCGCTGGCGGTGGTGATTAGCGGCTGGGTCAGCCCGAACAATTCAAGCTGATCCATGCGGCGGCCGAGTTCGACGCCGTTGACGATGTTGCCCCATTGATCGGAGCCGCCCATCTGCAGGCGGCAGCCGTAGCGGCGGTTGAGTTCCACGAAATCGTAGGCCTGCAGGATCATGTAATTGAATTCGATGAAGCTCATCGGCTGTTCGCGCTCAAGGCGCAGCCGCACGGAGTCCATCGTCAGCATGCGGTTGACGCTCATGTGGCGGCCGACGTCGCGCAGGAAGTCGAGATAGTTGAGCGGCATCAGCCACTCAGCGTTGTCGACCAGGATGGCGTCGCTCGCGCCGCCGCCGAAGCTGAGAAACTTGGCAAACGTGTCGCGGATGGCCGCAGTGTTCCTGGCGATCTGCTCTTCGGTGAGCAGCTGGCGCATCTCTTCCTTGCCGGAAGGATCGCCAACCCGCGTGGTGCCCCCGCCGAGCAGTACAATCGGCTTGCCGCCGGCCTGTTGGAGGCGGCGGAGATACATAATCTGTGTGAGGTTGCCGACATGCAGCGAGGGCGCTGTCATGTCGAAGCCGATATAGCCAGTGACGCCCGACTGGGCGGCTTTGTCCAAACCCTCCAAATCGGTGCATTGATGGAATTGTCCGCGCGCGATCGCGCTGCGCAGGAAATCGGATTTGAGTTTGGCGGGGTCGGTCATTTTGGGTCTC